>CATISV010000241.1 GCA_949541125.1 Flavobacterium sp. SCGC AAA160-P02 | reverse complement strand
TATAAATGTGGATAAAATTTAAAATTTGACTAGATTTACTAGTCAGGACAATTAACAATTTAATACTCAATCATTATTCAACATAAAGTATTTATTATAGGATCGGTTTGGGTAGAACCGAATTCATCGGCAGCAGGAGAGAGAATGCTTCAGTTGATTCATTTTTTTTTGTCTCAGGGCTTTCAGGTTCTATTTGGGACGACAGCGATAAAAAATGATAATTCCATAGATCTTGCTTGTTTGGGGGTTGAAGAAATTAGGATAGAATTGAATAATTCTTCTTTTGATAAGCTACTTCAGAAAATGAACCCTACCATCGTATTGTTTGATCGTTTTATGACAGAAGAACAATTTGGTTGGAGAATATCAGAGTTTTGCCCAGAGACAATGAAAGTTTTAGATACGGAAGATTTGCATTGTTTACGAAAAGTTAGACAAGAAGCCCTCCAAAAAGGAATCAAATTCTCAAGAGACAAACTATTGATTTCTGACATTGCGAAACGCGAAATAGCCTCTATATATCGATGTGATATTTCTTTAATTATTTCAACTTTTGAGATGAAGCTCTTGGAAGAGGTTTTTAAAGTAGATGAAAATTTACTGTATCATTTGCCATTTTTTTTTAATAAAATATCTGAAGTTTCCCGGAAATCATGGAAGACCTATAAGGAACGATTTCATTTTGTATCCATTGGAAACTTCTTGCATTCTCCAAACCTAGATGCAACAAAATATTTGAAACAAGAGGTTTGGAATAGAATTCGTCAAAAATTACCTGAAGTTGAATTACATATCTATGGAGCCTATCCCTCTCAACAAGTTTTAGGGTTTCACAATCCTAATAAAGGAATTTATATTCATGGATACACAGAAAATGCTAACAAAGTAATTGAGAATGCTCGAATTTTATTAGCACCTTTGAGATTTGGAGCCGGAATCAAAGGAAAGTTAACAAGAGCAATGTTGAATGGAACACCTTCAGTTACTTCTTCAATTGGCGCAGAGGGAATGCATGGTGATTTACCTTGGAATGGTTTTATAGAAGACTGCCTTGATGATTTTGTTGAAAAATCTGTTCTATTATATTCGAATCAGAAAATATGGGAGGAAGCACAACTAAATGGGATTCACATTATCAATCAATTATATGACAGAGATAAAATCGAAGTAAAGTTCTTAGATACTTTGCATCAAATATTTGAAAATTTAGAACAAGGTAGGTATCAAAATTTCACAGGGCAAATGTTGCACCATCATTCATTAAAAAGTTCAAAATACATGAGTAAATGGATTGAAGAGAAAAATAAAAAATAAGCTATTTAAGTAATCCCGCTCTTTTTAATAAAGCATCTGCTTTAGGTTCTTTTCCTCTAAAACGCTTGTATAAATCCATTGGTTTTTCGGTGCCACCTTTACTCAATATATGCTCTTTAAATTTTGAAGCAATCTCTTTATTAAAGATCCCTTTTTCTTTAAAATATTCAAAAGCGTCAGCATCTAATACCTCTGCCCATTTATATGAATAATAGCCAGCAGAATAGCCTCCTTGAAAAATGTGAGAAAAGGATGTACTCATGCAATTCTCTGCAATTGAAGGGTATAACTGAGTTTCTGAAAAAACAGCGGTTTCAAATTCTTTAACGCAACATATCTTCTCTGGAGAACGATTAGCGTGCCATGCCATGTCCAACAGACCAAAACTTAACTGACGTAGCGTTTGCATTCCTTCATGAAAACTAGCGGATTCTTTGATTTTTTCTATCAACTCCATCGGAATCATTTTTCCAGTCTTATAGTGCCTTGCAAATAATTCTAAGGCTTCTTTTTCATAACACCAATTTTCAAATATTTGGCTTGGTAATTCCACAAAATCCCAAGAGACAGAGGTTCCAGACAAGCTATTATATGTTGTATTTGCCAACATACCATGCAAAGCATGTCCAAACTCATGAAATAGGGTTGTAACTTCTTGAAATGTCAACAAAGAAGGTTGAGTTTCTGTAGGTTTCGTAAAATTGCAGACAATAGAAATATGAGGTCTTTGATTATTTCCATGTCGAATTTGTTGTGGCTTATAAGATGTCATCCATGCGCCATTTCGTTTTCCTTCTCTGGGGTGAAAATCAGCATATAAAATTGAGAGGTCATCACCCATACTATTCTGCACTTTATATGTTTTTACCTCTTCATGGTATTTGTCAATAGTAAAAACTTCCTTAAAAGAAATATCATATAATTTATTTGCAATAGTAAAAACTCCATCAATTACGTTATTTAATTGAAAATAGGGTTTTAAGATTTCTTGATCCAAATCAAAGAGTCTTTTTTTTAGTTTCTCTGAATAATAAGCACTATCCCATTTTTGAAGTTGATCAATTCCATCTAGGTTTTTTGCATAGTGTTGAAGATTTAAAAATTCTTTTTCTGCCGCAGGTTTGGCTTTCTTAAGTAAATCTTCAGAAAATGAGAGAACTTTTTCTGGACTTTCTGCCATACGTTCTTCTAGGACAAAATGAGCATGAGTTTTGTATCCCAACAAACGGGCTCTTTTGTGTCTTAAAGTAACGATCTGTAATACAATTTGTTCGTTATTATTTTTATTAGGTTGAAATCCTTTTTTACCAAGGGCAATGGCCATTTTTTTTCTAAGTTCCCTAGAATCTGCATAGGTCATAAAGGGAATATAACTAGGATAGTCTAAAGTGAATATCCACCCGTCTTTTTCTTTATTTTTTGCTAATAAACGAGCAGCCTCTTTACTACTTTCAGGCAATCCAGAGAGCTCACTTTTATTTGTAATATGCATTTCAAAAGCGTTTCCATCGGCCAATACATGTTCTCCAAATTCTAGAGAAAGTTTTGATAATTGAATATCGATTTTACGCAATTTCTCCTTTTCAGTATCATTTAGATTTGCACCATTTCTAGCAAAGCTTTTATATTGTTTTTCCAGCAACATATTTTGCTCAGTGTTTAAAGAAAGTGCAGTCCTATTATCAAATACAGATTTTACTCTATTGAATAAATCTGAATTTAACATCATATCATTTTTAAATTCACTCAACCAGGGAGAAATATCTTTTGCTATTTTTTGAATTTCCTTTGAAGTTTCTGCCGCATT
>CATISV010000240.1 GCA_949541125.1 Flavobacterium sp. SCGC AAA160-P02 | reverse complement strand
TTTACCTCGTTTTTTAATTCTTCAGGCGTAGATGAACCACCAAAAATTCTGGAAAAAAAGCCTTTTTTCTTGTTATCTTTGTTATCACTCATAATAATTGCCTAAAAAGGGCTATAGGATAGCCTTAGATGCCCATTCTTCCAAGAGTTTTTTTTGTTTTTTTGTTAATTTTATATCTTTTAATAAATCAGGTCTTTTTATAAAAGTTTTTAGTAAAGAATTTTCTTTTCTCCATTGCTCAATTTTTTGATGATTTCCAGACAAAAGCACTTCTGGAACCAGCATTGAATCAAAGTTTTCAGGTTTTGCATAAACGTCACCCTTTAATAAACCATTTGAAAAAGTATCTTTTAAATAAGAATCCTTATTTCCTAAAGTTCCTGGGATATGTCTTGAAATAGCATCAATTAAACAGATTGCAGCATATTCTCCACCACTCAATATAAAATCACCAACTGAGATCTCCTCGTCTACATATTTATCAATTACTCTTTGATCAATCCCTTCATATCTTCCACAAATAATTGTTATGTTTTTCAATTTTGAAAGAGAAATCACTTTATTTTGATTAAGTCTTTCTCCTTGGGGAGACATAAACAAAACTTTACCAAGGTTTTTTTGATCAATTTGTTTTAGAGTTTTAACTATTGGTTCTGCATTCATAACCATTCCCTCTCCACCTCCGTATGGTTTTGAGTCTACATGATTGTGCTTGTTAGATGCGTTTTTTCTAATATCTAAAGTATCAAAAGATATAATTTTATTTTTAATAGCTTTTGATAAAACACCTGAATTTAATACATCAAATATTTCAGGAAAAATAGTTAGTATATTAATATTCATATTTTAATAATCACTTCGCCAATTTACTTTTATAACTTGTTTTTCAAAACTAACAGATTTTATAAATGTATCTCTAACGAAAGGAATTAGTCTTTTTTCATTATCTATGGATTCAGAAGTAGGATTTACTACAAGACAGTCATTTGAGCCAAAATTATTAAGATCCTCTACGGTGCCTAATATAGTATTTTCGTTGACATCAACAACCATCATTCCAATTAACTCATTCCAATAAACTTCATCATCTAAAAGCTCTGGTAAGTCTTCTTGGAGAATATAAATTTTTTTATTTGTATACTCTTTGGCTAAGTCAATATTATTAATGCCATCTATTTTTGCAATAAATTTAGAATTATTAGTTTTTATGTATTTGAACTTAATTCTACTATTATCTTCTAGTCTGATATTCTCTTTATAATTAATTATATTTTTTTCAGGCGAACAATAAGAATTAAGGAAAAATTCGCCCTTTAAACCTCTTGGTTTACCTATAGATCCGATACAAGTATTTTTACTTTTCTTCATTTTCTGAAGATTCTTTTTCATCAGCTTCTTTGTCTGATGTTTCTTCCTCAGCTATTGCTTCTTCTTCTGCTGGAGCTTCCTCCTCTACTGGAGCTTCCTCTTCTGTCGGTGCTGCCTCTTCTTCTGCTGGAGCTTCCTCTTCTGTCGGTACTGCTTCTTCTGCCGCTGCTGCTTCTTCTGCCGCTGCTGCTTCTTCTGCTGCCTTAGCTTCAGCTTCTTTTGCTAACTTTTCTGCAATAGCAGCCTTTTTTGCTTCTGCTTTTGCTTTTTTAGCTGCCATCTTAGCTTCTAACTCTTCTGGAGTTAATTTTGCCCCTTTGACTAAATTATTTACTCTATCGCTTACTTGTGCGCCTTTTGATATCCATTCATTAAGTTTGTCTAAGTCAAGCC
>CATISV010000239.1 GCA_949541125.1 Flavobacterium sp. SCGC AAA160-P02 | reverse complement strand
GGTAATGAAAATTTAATTTCTTGAATGGAATTATTTGGTGTTATAACATCAAAAATATAGTTTCCATTCTTAACAAGAATATTGGTAATTTGATAATCTGCTTTTTCATTAATCGCATAAGTTAAACCTGGTATTTTGGATTCTTTTGCAACAATCAATGAGTGTGAGACCTTATTTGCAAATTCATGAAAAGACTCCAATAAAATAGCATGTTCATGGTAAATATCTAAATGATCCGCATCTGTAGAGGTAATACAGGCTATATCAGGGGATAGCCACAAGAATGATTTATCAAACTCATCAGCTTCAACAACAGAAATTTTATCTTGCCCTGAGATGAAATTAGAATGATAATTTTCTGAGATTCCACCCAAAAAACTTGTGGCATTATAGGGTTGCATGATATGACCTAAAATGGCGGAAGTTGTTGTTTTTCCATGTGTCCCGGCTATGGCAAAACAAAATGTTTTTTTTGTGATTAACCCCAAAACTTCTGCCCTTTTCATCATCTTAAAATTATGACTACTAAAAAAGTTTAATTCTGTATTATTTTTAGAAATAGCAGGAGTAAACACGATCAATGTGTTTAAACTGTTTTTGTATTTTTCAGGGATACAATCTACAGAATCATCAAAATGAATTAGTATACCTGTTTTTTGTAAATTAGTAGTAATGTTAGATGATATTTTATCATAGCCTGCTACTTGTTTTCCTATAGTGTGGAAATACTTGGCTAATGCGCTCATTCCTATTCCTCCAATACCTATAAAATAAATATTATGTATCTCTTTTAAGTTCACAGATTTAATAAATTTTCTACTTGGTTGACTATTTTATTTGTAGCATTTGGCAAAGCTAATTCTTTAATGTTTTGACCTAGACTCTCTTGTTTTCCTTTGTCTTTAAGCAGACTTTCAAAAACGACAGGAAATGTTTCTAATTCAGATTCTTTTAATAAAATTGCTCCATGTTTATCAGCGATGGATTTAGCATTCTTTGTCTGATGGTCTTCGGCAACATTAGGCGATGGAATAAACACAGTAGGTTTTCCAATAATACATAATTCAGAAACAGAACTTGCTCCTGCTCTAGATATAATAATATCTGAGGATGCATACGCTAAATCCATTCTATTAATATACGCATGGACATGAATGTTCTTTGTCTCATTAAATTTTTTATAACTATCGTAATATAAACTTCCACATTGCCAAAGTAATTGAACTTTTTGCTCTTTAAAAAACATAATATGTTTTACCATCAATTCATTTATTTTTCTAGCACCTAAACTTCCTCCGAGGACTAAAATTGTTGTTCTTTTTTTTTCTAATTCAAACCATTTATTAGCCTCTTTTATCTTTTCTTGTGAATGAATAGATAATAAGCCTATTCTGACTGGGTTTCCTGTTTTTATAATTTTATTCTTTGGAAAAAAACGTTCTAATCCATCATAAGCCACACAGATTATATTTGATTTTTTGCTTAATAATTTATTGGTTATTCCTGGATAGGAATTTTGTTCTTGAATTAGTGTTGGTATTTTCCTTTTATTTGCGATAATTAATATAGGCCCACTTGCAAATCCACCTGTACCTATAACTACGTCTGGTCTAAATTTTCTAATAATACTACTCGCTTTTAATAGGCTAAAAATAAGTTTCAAAGGAAATAGTAAATTCTTAAAACTAAGTTTTCTCTGAATTCCTGAAATCCACAACCCTTTAATCTGATAACCCGCCTTAGGTACTTTATCCATTTCCATTCTATCTTTTGCACCAACAAATAAAAATTTAGCCTCAGGGTATCTTTCCTTTAATTCATTTGCAATAGCAATAGCTGGATAAATATGTCCTCCAGTACCACCTCCACTAATTAGTATGTTAATCGATTGCTTCATGTAAAATATCTAGGGGATTATCATCTAATATTGATTCTTCTGTTTCTTCTTTACTTGCGCTAACACTCAAAATCATTCCTAAAGCAAAACAAGTCATCCATATTGAGGTACCACCACTACTAATAAGAGGTAATGTCTGACCTGTTACGGGAAATAAATTTGTTGCTACCGCCATATTTATTCCTGCCTGGAATATAATAGGTAAGCCAACTCCAATAACAAGTAAGGTTCCAAAAATTGTAGCTGCTTTTTTAACTGTAATAAATATTCTAAACAGCAATAAAAAATAAACAAATACAATTAAGATAGCCCCTAACAAACCATATTCTTCAACAATGATAGCATAGATAAAATCAGAAGATGATTGTGGTAAAAAATTTTTTTGAATACTTTTACCTGGTCCTTTACCTAAAGGACCTCCTGTAGCAATAGCAATTTTTGCTTTTTCTACTTGATAAGCTTCTTGTCCTCCTGACTTGGAGAAGTTTTCTATTCTTTTTCCCCAAGTATTTACCCTATTTGGCATAGCATCAGGAAAAGCTTTGGCCGTTAAAATAAATATCGATAAACATAAAATTCCAGCTCCTACAATAAAACTGATGTACTTTAAGGGGTATCCACCAATAAAAGAAACAACTAAGATCATTGAAAAAATGATTGCTGTTGTAGAAAAATTTGCAGGTAATATTAACATTAAAATCAGCCCAACTGGTAACCATAATTGCAGTAAACTCTCTTTAAATTTTATTTCTAGATCTTTATTTTTTGCTAAATATCTTGCCGTATAAACCATTAAAACTAACCCTGCTAGAGTAGATGTCTGAAATCCTACTCCAATAAATGGAAGACTAATCCATCGGCTTGCATTGGCACCACCGATAGTTGTTCCTTGAGCTAATGTATAAATTAATAAGAAGAAAACAGCTGGTAGCATTAAAACCGAACCTCCACTAAAATATTTGTACGGAATTCTATGAACAGTAAAAATAATAGTAAACCCCATAATTAATAATACGACATGTTTTATCAAATATCCTATAGTGGATCCTCCAACAATACCAACCAAATTAGTACTAGCACTATATACTGGCATAAACGAGAATAAAGCCAAAATAGCTACTAAAGCCCAAATACTTCTATCTCCTTTTATATGCTTAAAAATTCCTTTCACTTGTTTTGTTGGTTACCCTTATATTAATAAAACCTTAAAATCATAAATTACGAACTGCATCTTTAAATTGACGACCTCTATCCTCATAATTTTCAAATAAATCAAAACTGGCGCATGCTGGAGATAATAAAACAGTATCTCCCCTTTGTGATAATTTATAAGCGACTTTAACAGCCTCTTCTGCTCCTGCAGTTTCAATCATCATATCTACCACATTAAAAAAAACAGATTTTATTTTTTCATTGTTTTCACCCAAACAAACTATTGCTTTTACTTTTTCTCTAACCAAAGGCAATAAATCTTGATAATCATTTCCTTTGTCAACACCTCCAACAATCCAAACAACTGGTTGCTTCATACATTCTAATGCATAGAAAGTAGCATTTACATTGGTTGCTTTTGAGTCGTTTATAAATTGAACGTGATTTACTTTTTTCACATTTTCCAATCGATGTTCAACACCTTCAAAATTGGCTAAACTATCCTTAATAGACTGGCTCCTGACATTTAATAATTGCGAGGCCAATGCTCCTGCCATTGTATTTTTCAAATTGTGCTTTCCTTGTAATCTTAGTTTAGCTATACTCATACTAAATTTTTCTTTATTATTTTTTATTATTATCGTATTATTTTTTAAATATGCTCCATAATCCAATTCTCTCTTAATTGAGAATGGAATCAATTTTGCCTTTATCTGATGATCTTTCAACCACTTATCTATCACCTGATCATCTCCATCATATATTAAAAAATCATGTTCTGTTTGATTTTTTGTAATTCTAAATTTTGACGCTACATATTTATTAAAGTCATTTTCATATCGATCCAAATGATCTGGAGTAATATTTGTTATTACTGCTATGTGAGGCCTAAAATCTTTAGTCCCGTCTAATTGGAAACTACTTAACTCCAAGACATAACTGGTAAAGTTTTCTTCTGCAACTTGTTTAGCAAAACTATTTCCTATATTTCCTGCAACTCCTATGTTTATTTTTGCTTCTTTCAACAAATGATGTACAAGAAGAGTTGTGGTAGTTTTTCCATTAGAGCCTGTAATTCCAACAATAGTTGCATTTGAAAATTTTGTTGCAAATTCAATTTCAGAGATTACTAAAGTTTCTTTTTTTAATAATTGTTGAACAATAGAAACACTCTCTGGAATTCCAGGGCTTTTCACAACCAAATCAGCATTTAAAATCAATGCCTCTGTATGCTGATGTTCTTCAAAATTTATTTCATGATGTAAAAGAACTTCTTTGTACTTATTTGCAATATCTCCTGCATCTGATACAAAAACTTCGTATCTCTTTTTTTTCCCCAAAATGGCTGTACCTACACCACTTTCGCCACCTCCAAGTATTACTAATCTTTTCATTATTTACAGCTTCCTCCTTTATGAGGAAATGATAAATTCTATCTTAATTTCAATGTTACTATTGTAAATACCGCTAAAAGAATTCCAATAATCCAAAAACGGACTACTATTTTACTCTCATGATATCCTGATTTTTGATAATGATGATGTAAAGGTGACATCTTAAAAATCCGTCTTCCTTCACCATATTTTTTCCTCGTGTATTTAAAATAAAACACCTGTATAATCACTGATAAATTTTCAATCACAAAAACCCCTGCAAGTATTGGTAACAATAATTCCTTACGAATAGAAATTGCAATGACTGCTATAATACCACCAATTGTCAGGCTTCCAGTATCTCCCATAAAAATTTGTGCTGGATAAGAATTATACCATAAAAATCCTATTAAGGCACCCGCAAAAGCTAATATATATACGGTCATTTCTCCCGAATTTGGGATATACATCACATCTAAATAATCTGAAAAAATAATATTTCCTGACACCCAAGCGAATACAGCCAAAACGACTACAATAATCGCAGAGGAACCTGTTGCTAAACCGTCTAAACCATCCGTTAAGTTAGCCCCATTGGAAACCCCTGTGACAATAAAAATTGTAATTAGGATAAATACCAGCCAACCATATTTTTCATATCCATCACCCAAGAAACTTAAGAAGTCTGAATAATCTAATTCATTGTTTTTAAAAAAAGGAACAGTTGTTTTGGTAGATTTATGAGCTTCACCAAAGAGTGTAATTTTACCATTTTGTTGGACAACCTGTTGTTCTGCTGGTAATTGCTCCTTAATGGTTACCTGATCATTAAAATAAAGAATAGATCCAACAATTAAACCTAAACCAACTTGACCTAAAACTTTGAATTTCCCTTTTAAGCCTGCTTTGTCTTTTTTAAATACTTTGATATAATCATCTAAAAAACCTATAAGACCCATCCAAAGAGTTGTTATCAATAGAATAGTGATGTAAATATTGTCTAATTTGGTCAATAGTAAAACAGGAATGAGTGTAGAGAAAATGATAATCAATCCTCCCATTGTTGGAGTTCCAGCCTTTTTTACCTGACCTTCAAGTCCTAAATCTCTAATACGCTCACCAACTTGCTTTCTTTTTAAAAAATTGATCATTCTTTTACCATATATAGAAGATACCAACAATGCTAAGATGAAAGCTAGGCCAGCTCTAAAAGTTATAAATTGGAACAATCCGGCACCTGGAAAATTAAATTGGGATTCTAAGTAATCAAATAAATAATAAAGCATACTATTCTTTTAATAGGTTAAAACATTTCTTTACTTCTACTAAATCATCAAAATGGATTCGCTCTCCATTTACTTCTTGATAGTTTTCGTGTCCTTTTCCTGCTATCAATAAAATATCTCCCGTATCTGAAAATTTACAAGCAGTCTTAATCGCTTGTCTTCTATCAGTTATGGTCAACGTTTTTTTTATATTCTCTAGGGAAACTCCTGCTTCCATTTCTTCTAAAATAGTATGGGGGTTTTCTCTTCTTGGGTTGTCTGAGGTAAAAATTACTTGAGTACTTAACTGTGAAGCTATATGTGCCATTTTAGGTCTTTTTGTCTTATCTCTATTACCCCCACAACCAATAACTGTAATCAGTTTTTCATTATCTTTTCTGATATCATTGATGGTTTCCAGAACATTTTTTAATGCATCAGGAGTATGTGCATAATCAACAATAGCTATTACACCATTCTCTGAAACAATATTTTCAAATCTTCCATTAACGCTTTCTAACTCGCTAATGATTGTTAAAGTCTCTAACTCATCTAATCCTAGTTCATTTGCAGTTCCTATAATTGCTAAAAGATTGTAGGCATTAAAACTCCCAATTAATTGAGTCCATACTTCTGTTCCATTGATAGATAACAAAGTTCCCGAAAAGTTTTTTTCTATAATTTTCGCCTTATAATCTGCCAATGTTTTTAATGCATACGTTCTTTTTTTTGCCTTGGTATTTTGCAACATGATACTTCCATTCTTATCATCAAGGTTTGTTAATGCAAATGCTTCTCTAGGTAACGAATCAAAAAATGACTTTTTTACGTCTCTATAGGTAGCAAATGAATTGTGATAATCTAAATGGTCATGAGAAAGATTCGTAAATATCCCACCAGAAAATTCGAGGCCTCCTGTTCTTTTTTGATGAATTCCATGGGAACTTACTTCCATAAAACAATAGTCTACTCCATTAGTAACCATTTGATCTAAATACTGATTAATAGTCACAGAATCTGGGGTGGTATGAGTCGCATTAAATTCTGTAGTATCCACTATAATTTTCACTGTAGAAATCAATCCAGTTTTATAGCCTGCTTTTTTAAATAACTTGTATAATAATGATGCAATCGTTGTTTTACCATTGGTTCCTGTAATACCGACCAATTTTAATTTTCCTGAAGGATTATCATAAAAATTTGAGGCTAAAATTGCTAGTGAGTCATCAGAATCTTTAACTTGAATATAGGTGATGTTTTCTAGGATTTCTTGCGGAACTTCCTCACAAATAATGGAGGATGCTCCTAAAGTTATAGCCTTCTCAATATACAAATGACCATCTACGGAAAGTCCTTTTTGAGCAACAAAAACAGCTCCTTTTTGAAGCTCTCGAGAATCAAAAGAAATTTGGGAAACCTCAATATTGAGGTCACCATAAACAGCAATTATAGAAACCTCACATAATATGTCCTTTAAATACTTCAACTAAGACAGATTTAAAATTATTGTTGCTCCTTTTTTAATTGGAGTTCCTTTTTTAATCGATTGTTGTTTTACCTTACCTACACCAGTAATCTTTACTTTTAATCCAAAATTCTCTAGTAGTGAAATCGCATCCATTGCAGGCATTTCTCTCACATCCGGAATTGTCTTCTTAGGGTTTATTATTTTTTTATCAAAACTTGTATATTGACTATTAATTTTTTCTGATAAAAAGTTTTCTCCTACAATATCGTCTTCAATAGGCGTGCTTGTGTATATTTTTTGAGCAATCTCTTTAAAAACTGGGGCTGCAACCGTAGCACCATAATACCCTTTTTTCTTATTAGGATCGTGAATGACTACAATGCAAGAATATTTTGGAATATCTACAGGAAAAAAACCAGCAAAAGAGGCTACATACCTTTTATTAGAATACCCACCAGGTATTGTGTCACCTTTATTATTAACGTATTTTCCAATATATTTTTTTGCGGTTCCTGTTTTTCCTGCCATGGAAAAATTTGGTGAATAAATAGTAGAGGCCGTTCCTTTTATTACAACATTCTCCATCACTTTTTTAAGCTTTTGAATGGTTTCAGTTGAAGCAATTTGTGGATTTATAATTTCTTTTTTAAATATTTTTTCAGTTCTATTTTCTTTTCTCAACTCTTTAATAAACCGAGGCTTAACCATGACTCCATTATTAGCAACTGCATTATATAAGGTTAAGATTTGTAAAGGAGTAATAGCTATACTATACCCCCAGGACATCCACTCTAAACTTATTTTATTCCATCCTGGTTTACCTGGGTAAAAAACAATTGGTTTACCTTCTCCCTTTATGGGCAATCCTATTTTTTTTGTGAGTCCATAATCTTCAAAATGCTGTAAAAACTTTTCTGGTTTGTCGTCGTAATGTTCACGAATCAATTTTACGATGCCCACATTTGAAGACACTTCAAAAGCTCTTGCTGCAGAAATCTCTCCATAGCCTCCTTTTTGTGAATCTTCAACTTTTTTTCCATGAATAAAAATCTGACCTTTTTCTGTATCAACAACTGTAGAGGTATCAATTACTTTATCATCTATGGCAGCCATTAAACTTGCTAACTTTAATGTTGATCCTGGCTCGTGAGATTCCCAAACTGCGTAGTTTCTTTTTTCATAGTATTTTCCTTTAGATGTTCTCCCTAAATTTGAGATGGCTTTAATTTCTCCAGTTGCGGTTTCCATGACAACGGCACATCCGTGATCTGCTTCAAAATATTCTAATTGTCGAAGTAATGCATGATGGGTAATGTCTTGAATATTGACGTCTAAGGTTGTAATGACATCATGGCCATCTATGGGTTCTTTTTCATTTACATCGTTAATTGGCTTCCATTGTCCTTTCGTGATTTTTTGTTTCCAACGAAGACCATCCTCTCCTTTTAAATAATCAGCAAAAGCTCCTTCAATTCCAACCTCTCCTCTAGAATTATGATAGCCAATGGTCCTCTCAGCTATTTTACCAATAGGATGTGCTCTCGCTGTTTTTTGTTCTACTATAAACCCTCCTTTATAAACTCCCAATTTGAATATTGGAAACTGTTTGATGTGCAGGTAGTCATTGTATCCAATATCTTTAGCAATTAGGATATATCTGTTTTTAAACTTTCTAGCATTTCTTAATTTTTCCTCAAAATAGCTAGCGGGTTTTTCTAAAAAAACGGCTAATGATTCAGAGAGTTTTTTTACCTCTTTATCAAACACCTTAGCATCCACAGACATCACATCCATTCTAATTGTAAATTTTGACATTGAGGTTGCTAAAAGATTCCCATCTGCTGCATATACATTTCCTTTATTTGCATATATAGTAAAGGGTTTTCTAGTAAGTTCATTTGAAATTTCTCTGTATTTATCGCCCTGAGAATATTGAATATCTATTACTCTAAAGAGTATCGAAAAAAGAAGAAGCGTCATAAAAGCAGCTACAATGTAGAATTTTGTTAGTATGCTTTTTTTATGATTTTTCAAGATTATTAAATTTATTCGTTATTGACAACTCTTATTCTTTTTGGTGGAACCTCTGAGGGTTGTAAGCCTCTTTTTTCTGCTTTTTGCCGAATATTGGATTCCATTTTCATTCGCATTAGTGTTGTTTGAGTGTCTATATATTCTGCCCTTAGTTCTCGCTTTAACTTATTGAGCTCTGAAACCTGCAACACTTTTTTATCAGAACTATGAGCACTTGAAATCATAATTAACAATAGAGCTACTATAAAAAAAATCATTCTCCAATTCCTAAAAGCAGAGTCGTTAATTAAAAAACCTCCTCTTAAAATCTCATATATGTTTTTTTTTACCTTAGACATTATGTTTTTAAAGTTGCTATCCTTAATCTTCCACTTCGTGCCCTATTGTTGTTTTTTATTTCTTGTTGAGTAGGTACTATTAACTTACCTACTTTTATTAGTGGAACATTTGTGTTTCCAAAAATATCTTTTTCAGGCTCCCCACTAAATAAGCCTGTTCTTATAAACCTCTTTACCAATCTGTCTTCAAGAGAATGATAGGATATAACACTTAATCTTCCCTTGGGTTTTAAGAGACTTGGTATTTGGTTCAAAAACTCTTTTAACACGTCTAGCTCTGCATTAACTTCAATTCTAATCGCTTGATAAATTTGAGCTAATATTTTATTTTCTTTTCCCTTTGGTAAATACCTATTTAGCAACCGTCTAAATTGGAAACTGGTTTCTATACTTTTTTGTTCTCGAGACACTACAATTGTTTTCGCAATAGCTCTGGAATTTCTTAACTCACCATATAAGAAAAGAATATTTGCTAATTCCTCCTCTGAATAGGTGTTTATTATCTCCTTCGCAGAAAGCTTAGATTTTTGATTCATTCTCATATCTAATTCTCCATCAAAACGAAGAGAAAAACCTCTTGAAGCGTCGTCAAACTGATGAGATGAAACTCCTAAATCTGCTAAAATCCCATCTACCTTAGTTATCCCGTAAAACTTTAAGAACCTACTTATATATCTAAAATTTTCTTCAATCAGAATAAATCGATCGTCCTCAATTTTATTCCTAATTGCATCTGAATCTTGATCAAAAGCAACTAATTTTCCTTTCTCTCCTAAACGACTCAAAATCTCTCTTGAATGACCTCCCCCTCCAAAAGTTACATCAACATATACTCCGTCTTTTTTTATTGCTAAAGCGTCTACACTATTTTTTAACAATACTGAGCTATGATAATTCATCCATGTCAGAATTACCCATTACTTCCTCTGTTAATGAAGCAAAATCCAATGCTGTATCATCTATTGTCTTTTCATATTTATCTTTATCCCAAATCTCAATAATATTGATCGCGGATGATAAAACTAATTGCTTTTTTATTCCTGCAAACTGACATAAATCTTTTGGAATCAACAATCTCCCCGAGGCGTCTAACTCTACTATTTTTACACCTGCTGTAAATCTTCTAATAAAATCGTTATTCTTCTTAACAAAACGATTTAACTTGTTCATCTTATTAATCATTTCATTCCATTCTTGCATAGGATATAATTCCAAGCAAGGCTGAAAAACTGCTCTCTTAATTACAAATCCCTCCTGTAAAACAGGAGACAACTGCTTTTTAAAAGCTGATGAAATCATCAGTCTCCCTTTAGCATCTACCTTGCATTCATATGTTCCTATTAAGTTGATCAATCGTTTTGAATTATGTTTAAAATCAAAAATAAAAATTTTTTACCACTTTTTACCACTTTTTACCACTTTGTTAATAAATTTTAATTCTCATCTTTTTTATCTCTTTATTTTTTTGATAAAAATGAGGTTTAACGAGTAATAAAATCAATGTATTTGTCATAAAAAAGAACTACATTTGTTTTGGAGTACAACAACGAAATCAATGACGGAAAGCCTAAAAACTGAAGGAAAATTTACATATGCGGAAGCAGGAGAAGGAAGTCCTATAATTGTTCTTCACGGCTTGATGGGGGCATTGAGTAATTTTGACAAAACATTTGAGTATTTTTCTAAAAAAGGATATAAGGTTCTAATCCCTGAATTACCTTTGTATACATTGCCTTTAATAAAAACGAATGTTAAAAACCTGGCCAAGTTTATTCACAACTTCATTGCTTTTAAAGGTCTAAAAAAGGTTACTTTATTAGGGAATTCACTAGGGGGGCACATTGCTCTTTATTATACAAAACATTACCCTGATGAAGTTCTCTCTCTAGTACTCACTGGAAGTTCTGGACTTTATGAAAAATCCATGGGAGACAGCTACCCAAAAAGAGGTAATTATGAGTATATAAAACAAAAGACAAAAGACGTTTTTTACAATCCAGAAATTGCCACTAAAGAACTCATTGATCAAGTCTATGGAATTGTTAATAACCGGAATACTGTTCTAAAAACATTAGCAATCGCCAAAAGTGCCATTAGACACAATATGGCTTCAGACTTACCCAGCATGAAACAACCTTCCTGTCTGATTTGGGGAAAGCAAGACAATGTTACTCCACCAGAAGTGGCTCGAGGATTTCATGAGTTATTACCCAATTCCGATTTATTTTGGATTGACAAATGTGGTCATGCAGCCATGATGGAAAGACCAAATGAATTCAATCAAATTCTTGAAAACTGGCTTAGTTCCAAAAACATCTGAGGCTATGAAGATTAAATCTGCAGAGTTTATAATGAGCAACAGTAATGTTAAAAAAGCTCCAAAAGATAGGATTCCAGAATATGCTTTTATTGGTAGATCCAACGTAGGAAAATCTTCTTTGATTAATATGCTAATGGAACGTAAGGATTTGGCAAAAATTTCTGGGAAACCAGGAAAAACTCAACTTATAAACCATTTTAAAATTAATGATTCCTGGTTTTTAGTGGATCTACCAGGGTATGGTTATGCACAGGTTTCAAAAAAGAAAAGAGTAATTTTTCAATATTTTATAGAAAATTATTTTAAGGAAAGAGAACAGTTAGTTTGTACCTTTGTTCTAATTGATAGCAGGCATGATCCCCAAAAAATAGACCTAGACTTTATGGGGTTTTTGGGAGAAAACAACATCCCTTTTTGTATTGTTTTTACAAAGGCTGATAAGCTTGGGAGTTCTAAATTAAACAAACAAATTACGTCTTACAAAAAGCAACTACTATACTATTGGGAGTCTTTACCTACTTCTTTTATAACTTCATCTAAAACAAATTTAGGAAGAAAAGATTTTTTAGAATTTATTAAAGAAATCAACTTAGAGTTGGTAAACGATTTTTAACAATCCATAATGCATTCTACAAAAAACAATTTACATATTTTATATGAAGACAATCATCTTATTATCATTAACAAACGTTCTGGAGATATTTCACAAGGTGATAAAACAGGAGACAAACCTCTAAATAATATTGTAAAAGAATACATTAAAGAAAAATATAATAAAACGGGTAATGTTTTCTTGGGAGTTGTACATAGATTAGATAGGCCCACCTCTGGAGTTATTATTTTTGCCAAAACCTCAAAAGCTTTAGAGCGATTAAATAAAATGCTCAGAGATAAAAAAATTCAAAAGACATATTGGGCAATTGTTAAAAATAGCCCACAAGAAGTCAAAAATCGCTTAACTCATTATCTTAAAAAGAATCATAGAAATAATAAATCTTCTGTGTACAGAAAAAAAGTCCAAGGGTCTAAAAAGTCTATTTTATATTATAAAACTATTAAAAAATTAGAAAACTACTCTTTAATAGAAATTATCTTAGAAACAGGAAGACATCACCAAATTAGAGCACAGCTATCTTTTATAGGATTTCCTATAAAAGGAGATCTTAAATATGGTTTTAGTAGAAGTAATAAGGATGGAAGCATTCATTTACATGCTAGATCAATAAAGTTTATTCACCCTGTAACTAAACAATTTATTTCAATTTATGCCCCCACACCTAATGATGTAATTTGGAACGCTTGTAAGTAATTATTATATTTAGAAAATATTCATTTTAATGAAAACCTTCAAATATTTTTCTATCTTAATTTAACCTTCAGTTGTGTTTTTATCCTTCACTAATTATAATTTGCTGAGAAATAAAAAAGAATAGAAAATTAAATCAACCGTAAAAAAAGAATTTCATATGACTACAAGAAGAAAATTTCTTAAAAAATCTGTCGCAGGTTCTGCCGCATTTTTTATTATTCCAAGGCATGTTCTTGGTCGAGGATTTATTGCTCCAAGTGATCAATTGGGAATTGCTGCCATTGGTGTTGGCGGAAAGGGGTCCACAAATCTTACTTATAGTTCAGCCTCCAATGAAGCTCGTATTGTCGCACTTTGCGATGTTGATGATAGAAGAGCCAAAACAATGAAGGAACAATTTTCGGAAGCACCCTACTTTAGAGATTATCGTAAGATGTTGGAAAAAACACACAAAGATATTGATGCAGTAATTGTGAGCACTGCAGATCATATGCATTATATACAATCTGTCGCTGCTATGGAATTAGGAAAGCATATGTACATAGAAAAACCTCTAACACACGATATTTGGGAAGCAAGACAACTCACTTTACTTGCTGAAAAAAATAAATTAGTAACTCAAATGGGAAATCAAGGAGCCAGTGGCGATGGAACTCGATGGATTGATGCTATTGTTCAAGAAGGAAGTATTGGTGATGTAAAACAAGTGCACGTTTGGACCAACAGACCTGTGTGGCCTCAAGGAATACCTGCTCCTAAAGATACAATGCCCGTTCCCAAGGAAATTGATTGGAATTTATGGTTAGGCACTGCTCCTTGGAGAGAATATCATGAAGCTTTTATGCCTACTCGATGGAGAGGTTATTGGGATTATGGTACAGGCGCCCTTGGAGATATGGGATGCCATTTAATAGATGTTCCCTTTAGAGCTTTGAAGTTAGGATACCCCACTTCAGTTGAGTGTAGTGTTACCAATACATATCAAGATTTTTTCCAAGAGGTTGTGTATACTGACACTCCCCCAGCATCTTCCGTTATTCATCTAGAGTTTCCAAAAAGAGGAGAGATGCCTGCGGTTGAATTGCATT
Source organism: Flavobacterium sp. SCGC AAA160-P02 (assembly GCA_949541125.1). GTDB lineage: Bacteria > Bacteroidota > Bacteroidia > Flavobacteriales > Flavobacteriaceae > Polaribacter. The sequence continues at coordinate 37 of CATISV010000239.1, read as the reverse complement.
GGTATGATGGAGGTATAGAGCCTGAGAGACCAGAACT
>CATISV010000238.1 GCA_949541125.1 Flavobacterium sp. SCGC AAA160-P02 | reverse complement strand
ACTAATCAAAGAGAGACAACTGTTGTTTGGGAAAGAAGTTCAGGGAAACCAATTTATAATGCTATTGTCTGGCAAGATAGAAGAACTGCTGAATATTGTGATGAATTAAAAGATAATAACTATGTAGATTCAATCAAAAATAAAACAGGTCTTGTTCTAGATGCCTATTTCTCGGCTACTAAAATAAAATGGATCCTAGATCATGTTGATGGTGCTCGAGAAAAAGCCGAAAATGGTGAACTTTGTTTTGGAACAATCGATACTTGGCTTGTTTGGCAATTAACACAGGGTAAAACATTTGTTACGGATGTTAGTAATGCGAGTAGGACTCTCATTTTTAATATTCATACCTTGAAGTGGGACGATGAATTACTGGAACTTTTTACAATTCCCAAATCAATGTTGCCTGAAGTAAAGGGGAATAGTGAGATCTATGCAAAAGTGGCCTCCGAAATTCTTTCAGGTAATGTTCCGATTGCTGGAATAGCAGGAGATCAACAAGCGGCATTGTTTGGTCAGTTATGTATAGAAAAAGGAATGTTAAAGAATACCTATGGGACAGGGTGTTTCTTGTTAATGAATACAGGAGAAAACCCTGTTATCTCTAAAAACAACTTACTTACCACAATTGCCTGGAAGATAAATGATACTGTCCAGTATGCGTTGGAAGGAAGTGTTTTTGTTGGAGGAGCTTCTGTGCAATGGCTTAGGGATGGAATTGAACTGATTGACCAAGCAAAAGAGATAGAAGATCTAGCCAATACGGTTCAAGATAATGGTGGTGTTTATTTTGTACCAGCATTAACGGGTTTGGGTGCGCCTCATTGGGATCCTTATGCAAGAGGAGGAATTTTTGGAATTACACGTTCTACAACAAAAGGTCATATTGCCAGAGCCACATTGGAAGGAATTGCTTATCAGGTATATGATATTATAAAAGCAATGGAGGAAGATGCTGATTATAAAGGAAAAGAACTGCGAGTAGATGGTGGAGCTTCAGCAAATGATTTGCTACTTCAGTGTCAATCCGATCTTTTTAATTTTGATGTAATACGTCCTAAAATATTAGAAACTACAGCTCTTGGAGCAGCCTATTTTGCAGGATTGGCCGTTGGGTATTGGAACTCTATTGATGAACTAAAAATGCAATGGTCCATTGATAAAAAGTTTAGCTCAAAGAAATCAGAAACAGAGGTGAAAAATCAACTTATCAAATGGCATAAAGCCCTTGATCGCACAAAACTCTGGTCTAAAGATTAATGCCTTGGTGTTTTGTTGTAAGTTAAGCGATATGTCTTTTTAGAATTTTTGTTTGCCAAGGGGCAAATTCCAGAAGATCAGTCTTGGTATCAACATTAGTTTTTACTAGTTTGTATGATGCTTCTTCTAGAGGGAATTTCCATATAACTTCATGATTACTAAAATTATGAATGACAACAAACTCATCTTTATCATCCCACCGTCTGTAAGCATAAATCTTCTTATGATCATTGTCTAAACTTTCATAATCTCCATAGACTAATACAATATTTTCTTTTCTGAAAGAAATCATTTCTCGATAATAATTGAGGATGGATGAAGCTCTTTTCTCTTGTTCAAGAACATTAATCTTTACATAGTTTTCATTGACTTTAATCCAGGGGCTTCTCTCTGAAAAACCTCCAAAATTATCTGATGACCATTGAAAAGGAGTACGAGCATTATCTCTGCTTTGTCTGTGCACATTTTCTAAAAAAGCTTCCATATCTTTTCCTTTTTCTAAAGCATCTTTCCAGCTTCCCAAAGTTTCTACATCATTATAATCTTCAATGGTGGGAAAAGCTACATTAGTCATACCTATCTCATCCCCTTGATACATATAGACTGTTCCCCTGAGTGTTAGTAGAAGTGTTGCCAGTAGTTTTGCAGAGATTTCCCAGTACTCTTTATCATTTCCAAACCTTGAAACCATTCTGGAGAAATCATGATTTCCTAAATAAATACTGCCCCATCCCCCATCTTTTAAATGATTGTCCCAATCATTAAACACATTTTTAAACGTAGGAAGTTCAATATCAATTGGGTCGTATTTCCCTTCCGGACCATTATGAATAAACATATGACCAAAGTGAAAGACCATATTCAGTTCGTTTCGGTCTTCATGCACATAAGAGATTCCATGATTCAAATCAATTCCAGGGCCTTCGCCAACAGTCATAACATCATACTTAGATAACACCTTTTTATTCATTTCCTGAATATAGGTATGAATATTCGGTCCATTGGCATAGATTTGAGTGATGGTTTTCTGAAAATTCTCAAAGGGTGAATCTGGTAAGTTGTCGAGTTTTGAAATTAGTGAAATTACATCCATTCGAAATCCATCAATTCCTTTTTGGAACCAAAAATCCATGATGTCATATAGCCCATTTCTAACCTTTGAATTTTCCCAATTTAAATCAGGTTGTTTTTTTGTAAAAAGATGCAAATAGTATTCATCCGTTTGCTCGTCATATTCCCAGGCACTTCCTCCAAAAAATGATTTCCAATTATTGGGTGGTCCTCCATTTTTACCAGGTCGCCAGTAATAATAATCCCGATAGGTATTGTTTTTAGAGGCTTTAGAGGCTGTAAACCATTGATGCTCATCAGAGGTATGGTTAGCGACCAAATCCATAAGAAGTTTCATCCCACGATCATGGATTTCTTTGAGCAATTCATCAAAATCTTGTTCAGTTCCAAACTCCAACATGATCTTCCTATAATTTCGAATGTCATAACCATTATCATCATTAGGAGAGTCATATATCGGACAGAGCCATATTACATCAACACCCAAAGATTTTATATAGTCTAATTTTTGAATGATTCCCCGAAGGTCACCGATACCATTTCCTGAACTGTCGTAAAATGATCTGGGATAAATCTGATATACGATTGCTTCTTTCCACCAAGTGCTTTTCATAGATAAAATTAATATTGTTTCTTATTTCTGTTAGAATATAAAATAGGCACTCATCACTAATAAAGTAATTACAGTTACTGCAATAGTCATATCTTATAAAGAGTATAAAGGTAAAATACATTTATTTTGGCAAACAAGTTCTAATATTTGAAAAAATAAATGAAATTCACCTATTCAAAACCAATACGAATGGTTAATTTTATAGAACGAATAGTAAGCAATACATCTATTGAAATGATTTTAGTGAAAAGGGTTGTTTTGTGTAAATAGTAAATGAATTATAGTGATTTGAAAATATCAACTACTCAAGCAGAAAAAATTTTGCTGGAGTTATACAAATTAAAAGGAACTGCATCGAACCTACCAGGTGAGTCAGATTTTAATTTTAAAATATCAATAAACAATTCAAACTGTTATATCTTAAAGGTTTCTAGACCCGACGAGGATAAAGAATCCTTAATCTTCCAGCATAAATTATTAGAATATCTAACTCTTTACAAAAACATTCTTGCACCGAAGGTAATATTAGATATTAATGGTAGTGGTGTCTCGGAATACAAAGATGCATCAGGAAATATTCGTAAAGTACGATTGTTGAGTTGGATAGAAGGAAGGCTTTGGAGTTGTGTTAACCCACATTCTGATATTTTACGATTTGATTTAGGAAAAAAATGTGGAAATCTAACAAAAGTTCTTCAAAAATATGATCATCCAAAAGCTCACAGAGGTTTTGATTGGGACATAGCACAATCTTTATGGACAACGAATCATTTGAAACTATTTAGTAAGAAAGAAAAAAAGATTGTCTCTTATTTTCAATTGCTTTTCAAAGCTCAATTTAATGAGTATCAATCACTGCGAAAAACTGTTGTTCATAATGATATCAATGATAACAACATTATTGTTTCTGATAACATTTTAAATCCAACTGTAACCGCTTTTATCGATTACGGAGACGCTATCTATACTCAGTCAATTAATGATCTTGCCGTTGCTTGCGCTTATGCAATAATGCATCAAAATGATCCTTTAGAAGCCTCACTAGCCCTAGTAAAAGGCTATCATGCTAGCTTTCCATTGGAGGAAGAAGAGTTATGTCATTTGTATTCTTGTATTGCCATGAGACTAGTTGTTTCTGTAACAAAATCTGCCATTAATAAAGACAAAGAGCCTAACAACAAATATTTATTAATTAGCGAAAAACCTGCTTGGGAGGTTTTGAGTAAATGGATGTTAGTTTGTCCAGATTTTGCTTATTATTCTTTCAGAAATGCATGTGGTTTTAGTGCACACCCTGATGAGGAAAAGTTAAAAAAATGGGCTTCAAATCAAAATTTTTCGTTAGTAGATTTATTTCCCTCAATAGCAAAAAATGAGATTGAGTTGCTAGACTTAAGTGTTTCCAGTTCTTGGATTGGAAATCAAAATGATTTTAACAACATCGATTTTTTTCAATTTAAACTGGATGAAATTCAAAAAGAATATCCCAATAAGGTAATCTCTGGTGGGTATCTTGAGCCCAGGCCCTTATATACCTCAACTACTTATGATACAACCGGAAATTATGGAAGAGAAAGCAGGACTATTCATCTTGGTATTGACTTCTGGCTTCCTAATAAAACAGCTGTTCATGCCTTAATGGATGGTGAGATCATGATTGCAGTAAACGATGTTGGCAACAAAGAATACGGCGGATTGGTTATTTTAAAACATCAAAAAGATGCCCTTAATTTTTATTCGTTATATGGTCATTTAAATCCTGAAACTATCGAGCATTATAAGGTTGGAAATCGGATTGGTGAGGGAGATAAAATTGGTGAATTAGGCGATCGGACTGTCAACGGAAATTGGGCACCTCACCTCCATTTTCAACTCATGCTATCACTACTAGACTATACAAATGATTTTCCTGGTGTTGCCTACCCCAATCAGATAGATGTTTGGAAAAGTATTTGTCCAGATCCAAATTTACTATTCAAGATAAAAGCACTTCAGACGAAGACAAATCCTTCCAATCAAGAACTGATTCGCTATAGAAAACAACACTTAGGAAAAAGCTTGAGTCTACAATACCAAACTCCAATCCATGTGGTACGGGGTGATGGTGCTTTCTTGCTAGACCAACAAGCCAACAAATACTTAGACACCGTTAATAATGTAGCTCATGTTGGACACGAACACCCAACGGTTGTAAAAACTGCTCAACGTCAAATAGCTCTTTTGAATACAAATTCAAGATACCTTCATGAAAACATGAATCTTTGTACAAAAGAAATCTTAGATACTTTACCTCCTGAATTAAGCGTTGTTCATTTTGTAAACTCAGGGAGCGAAGCCAATGAATTGGCAATAAGAATGGTAAAAGCTGTAACAGGAGAACATCATATCATCGCATCAGAGATGGGGTATCACGGAAATAGCAATATTTGTGTTGCTATTTCTTCCTATAAATTTGATGGAAAAGGTGGAAAAGGAGCACCCGATAATACTCATATTTTTCCTTTACCAGATACCTTTAGAGGAAAATATAGAGGTGAAAACACGGGAGTAAAATACGCAGCTGAAGTTGAAAAATGCATTCGTGAGATTCATAAAAAAGGGGTAGGTGTCGGTGCGATTATTGTAGAACCTATTATCAGTTGTGGTGGACAAATAGAATTACCCAAGAACTTTTTATCTGAAGCTTACAAAGCTGTTAGAAATGTTGGGGGTTTGTGTATTTCTGATGAAGTTCAAGTAGGTTGTGGAAGACTTGGAAAATATTTTTGGGGATTTCAATTACACAATGTCATTCCTGATATCATTACCATTGGAAAACCCTTGGGGAACGGGCATCCTTTGGCGGCTGTTGTTTGTACCCAAGAAGTTGCTGATCGTTTTGCAAATGGAATGGAATACTTCAATACTTTTGGTGGAAACCCTGTTTCTTGCGCCATTGGTACCGCAGTATTACAAACTGTACATAAAGAAAAATTACAAGAAAATGCTTTAAAAGTTGGGACTTATCTCAAAGAACAACTCAAGAAATTAGCAAAAGATTTCTCTATCATTGGAAACGTTAGAGGACAAGGACTTTTTTTAGGGATTGAGTTAGTGGATGCACAAAAAAATCCGTTGCCAGATCAAACCAATTATTTAATCAACAGAATGAAAGAACACAAAATATTAATGAGTGCTGACGGTCCTGATAAAAATGTGATAAAAATTAAACCTCCCATGGTGTTTTCGAAAGAAAATTCGAAAGAACTTCTAAAATACCTTCGAAAGATTCTTGATGAAGATTCTATGAAGCCAACCCTTAAAAACTTCTCTCAACTCTAAAATTTTCTAAATTAAGTGAAGGTTTCTGATTAGAGATGATTTCTGTAACCATTTTTCCAGTAGCTGGGCCCAAACTCCATCCCATCATTGCATGACCTGTTGCGATGGTTAAATTATTATATTTTGATGTTCTACCAATATAAGGTAGTCCATCAGGAGATACGGGACGCAACCCACATTGGGCAGCTTCTTTCTCTTGATTAGTAATCTGCAAACCATCATAATATTTTGAAGCTGATTTGGCAATAGCATTGACTCGAACTGGATTGATTTTGTGGTTGATATCGTTGATTTCCATTGTCCCAGCAAAACGAGTGAAACCAGTCATTGGCGTAACCGCAACTTTGGCTTCCATCAAAATTGTAGGAATGGTAATGTTGGTTGTTCTTGGAACATTAATTCGATACCCTTTTCCTGCTTGTAACAGTATTTTTATGCCTAATTTTTTTATCAGTTTTGAGGACCAGCTCCCAGCTGCTACCACAAATTCATCCGCCAAAATTTCTCTTTTGTCAGTAGTTAATTTTGTGATTACATTCTTAGAAAAAATAAGATCTTTCACCTCCTCTTCTGCAAGAATTTTCACTTCCTTTGATTGCAAATATGACAGCATATTTTTCATAAAAATTGTAGGAGTCATATGAGCATCTGAATGATAATATACCGCTCCTTTTATATTCAAATTAGCCTTTGGTTCTAACTTTGAAACGTCGCTTGCAGATAAATTTTCAACTTTCAAACCAAGTTTAATCGCTTTTTGACCAACTTTCCATTCTTGCTCACCTGCTTTTTCACTTTTATAGGCCATTAACAAGCCCTTATGCTCGTGATGAAAGTCAAAATCGTTCAAATCTTTCATCTCTTGATATAGGGACCTACTCAAAATATTAATGTCTTTTATTACGGGGATAGATTGCGCAACTTTCTTTTTATTTGCAGATCGTTTAAAGGCCAACGCCCATTTTATAAAATCAAGATTTAATCTTGGTTTTACATAAAACGGACTCGTTGGATTAAACATCCATTTGAGTCCTTTGGTAATCATTCCTGGAGCTGCCAATGAAATAATATGACTAGGAGTAATGTATCCCGCGTTGACATAGGAAGCTCCAAAAGAAAAATTGGATTGATCAACCACTGTCACTTCGTGACCTTCCTTTTGAAGATAATAAGCAGAACATAATCCTGCAATTCCCCCACCAATAACAACTACTTTTTTTGACATTTTTTTAATTAAATAACAGAAAACCCATGAGCATAAGGATCATCTTTTTCGTCAATAATGATGGTATTGTATCCATATATTTTTGCCCATCCTTTGATGCTAGGAATGATCGCTGGAAAGTTTCCTACCAATGTTTCTTCCTCGATACATCCAACAAAAGTACTTCCTATAAAACTTTCGTGCACAAAGGGCTCCCCTTTTTTCAATTTCCCTTTACTATATAACTGCGCCAAACGAGCAGAAGTTCCGGTTCCACAAGGCGATCTATCAATTGCTTTTTTTCCATAAAAAACCGCATTTCTACCATGAGAATTTTGATCAATAGGGTCTCCAGTCCATAATAAATGTGTGACATCTCGAATGCTATCGTCCTCTGGATGAATAAATTGATTGGCAAAAGTTTTATTAATCTTATCTCTTAGTACTTGTGAATATTGAACAATCTGATTGGCAGTAAAATCTTGAATTCCAGAAAAGTTTTTTTGAGGATCTATGATGGCATAAAAATTACCACCATAAGCAACATCAAAAATTATTTCCCCTAAATCTGGGCAATCAATAATCAATCCTTCGGCTGCCAAATAACTCTTTACATTGTTTATTTTTACCCAATCTACCTTATTTTTTGTTTGTTGGTATTCTATTTCTACCAGTCCTGCAGGGGCTTCCATTCTAATTTTTCCAGGAGTTTTTGGAAGAATCAAACCTTCCTCAATGGCGATGGTGATAGTTCCAATAGTTCCATGTCCACACATAGGCAAGGCACCAGAGGTTTCTATAAATAAAATTGCAAAATCATTTTCAGGTTGATGAGGTGGATATAAAAAAGAGCCACTCATCATGTCATGACCTCTTGGTTCGAACATTAAACCCGTTCGAATCCAATCGTATTCTTTGATAAAATGTTGTCTTTTTTCACTCATATTTTTTCCAACTAATGGAGGATGACCGCTCTTGACAACTCTAACTGGATTACCGCAGGTATGTCCATCGATACAAACAAAAGTCGAGCTACTCATTGAGTGTTTTTTTGATATATGCATTGATTCTTGATTCTAAAATTGACAAGGTAACCGTTCCTTGATTCAATATTACTTCATGAAACTCTCGAATGTCAAATTTGGATTTCAATTGAGACATTGCTTTTTCCCGAAGCTCTCTAATTTTTAACTCTCCGATTTTATAGGACAATGCTTGTCCTGGCCAAGAGATATACCGATCTGTTTCTGTTTGAATTTCGTGAAAAGAAAGTGCTGTATTCTCACTCATAAAATCAACCACTTGTTGTCTAGACCATCCTTTGGCATGAATTCCCGTATCTACCACCAATCGACAGGCTCTCCACATTTCGTAGGTTAATTTTCCAAAATGCTCATAAGGAGTTGTATACATTCCCATTTCTTCAGCTAAAAATTCAGCATATAATCCCCAACCTTCACCATAAGCAGATAAATATAGGTCTTTTCTAAATTGTGGAATGCTATCACCCAATTCATTGTTTAACGATCCTTGCAGATGATGCCCTGGAACAGCTTCATGAACAGTTAGTGAAGGAATGGTATATAGAGTTCTGCTTGGAAGATTATAGGTATTGACCCAATAATACCCTGGGCTAGTACTATTTTTTGAGGTCCCAACATATCTTCCACCGGTATATTTAGGTGCAATCGCTTCGGGAACAGGTGCTACTCCATAAGGTTTTCTCGGTAAGGTTTTAAAAAACTTTGGTAATTGAGCATCTGCTCTTTTTGCAATATCTCTCGCTATCATCAGTAATTCTCTTGGTGTTTTTGCATAGAATTGGGGATCAGTTCTCAAAAAACTCAAGAACTCAGAAAAATCTCCTTGAAAGTTCAATTCCTGAATGATTTTTTTCATTTCAGCCTTTATTCTTGCAACTTCTTTTAAGCCTATTTGATGAATATCCTCAGCAGTATATAAGGTACTTGTTGTATAAAAATTAATCCTATTTTGATAATATTCTTTCCCTTGAGGAGTTTCAGAAATTCCAATAGAGTGTCTTGTTTTGGGAATATACTCTGTTTCAAAAAAAGTCTTTATTCTTCTAAATTGTGGAACGACATGGTCCTCTATAGCTATTTTGGCAGCTGATAAAAGAGAATCTTTTTGTCTAGGCGTGAATCGATCTGGTAAATTTTTAAAAGGTTGATAAAAAGAGCTATCCAAATAATTATCTACAATATGGTCATCATAAGTAGATTCATAACCTTTAAAAATAACTTTAGGCTGTGAAACACCTTTTTTCAATCCTTCCCTTAAATTGATAAAATGTTGATCTACAAAAACAGGAATGGTATTGAGTTTATTTAAGTATGTTTTTGCCTGCTCAAAGCTATTGATTGGTTTAATATGATAATTCAAATTGCTATGAAAGCCAGCATCTGATAAAAGCGGATTTAAAAATCGTTCAAATGTGTAATAATCAATTTTATCTTGGAGAACAAATTTTAAAAGTTTTGCTGAAATTTGCTCGGTTTCAGAAAGTTCATTCATCTCAATACAATCAAAATATTGAAGTTGATTTGCTGCATATTCGGCCTCTGATTGATAATATTCTCTGGTGAAAAGCCCCAAAGGATATTCTTCACTATCATAAGATTCTCTCTCTTGGTGAGATCTTATCAAGTTCTCTAATTCTTCTGTACTTGATTGATTGCAATTTTTATTCCCATTTTGGCAGGATATAAAAATAAATAAAGCTACTAAGAGGGCTTTATGTAGTCTCATAACTTATATTTTTTCTTTTGTTCTTCGCCCATCAATTGATCTAACTATATGCAAGGGATTATCATTTTTTAATTCGTCTGGCAATAGCTGATTGGGCCAATTTTGAAAGCTAAACGGACGAACCCAACGATTGATAGAATCAACTCCAACAGCAGTAAAACGACTATCTGTTGAAGAGGGATATGGTCCTCCGTGCACCATGGATGGACAAACTTCTACTCCTGTAGGAACTCCGTTATAAATAATTCTTCCCACTCTTAGTTGCAATGCAGCTATGATATCAGAATACACAGAAATTTCAGTTTGTTCAGCGATGATAGTTCCAGTCAATTGTCCCTCCAATTGACTGATAATTTTCTTTAATTGTTTCGCATCATCACATTGAACTACGAGTGAAAAAGGTCCAAATACTTCTTGATGTAAGGTTGGATTTTCTAAAAAAGTTTTTCCTTCTACTGTGGTAATTACTTGCTGTGCATGATGCATCCTCAATTCTCCTTCATACTCAGAAACAATCTCAATATCTGACTGAGATATTAATGTATTTTTATTCTTTTTATAAGCATTATGTATGTTTGGATGCAACATCACTGAAGGGTGAATTTTTACAATTTCACGACCTATATTTTGAATAAAATGTTGCAGGTTTTCACCTTTAATTCCAATTATCAGTCCAGGATTTGTACAAAATTGACCTGTCCCCAGAGTGATGGAACCGGCATAGGTTTTTGCCAATGATTCTTGTCGATTTTTGAGTGCCTGAGGAAGTATAATCACAGGATTGATACTCCCCATTTCAGCAAAAACAGGAATTGGTTCATCTCTCTTTGCTGCTAAATCTAACAAAGCTCTACCTCCTTTGATACTTCCAGTAAATCCAACGGCTTTGACCTGAGGGTGATTTACCAAGGCAACCCCTACCTCTATTCCACTACTATTGAGATTTGAAAAAACACCATTTGGCATTCCTGTTTTTTTTGCTGCTTTGATAATTGCAAAAGAAACCAACTCTCCAGTGCCCGCATGCATGGGGTGAGATTTAACAATAACTGGACATCCTGCAGCCAAAGCAGCAGCAGTATCTCCTCCTGCTGTTGAATATGCCAATGGAAAATTACTTGCACCAAAAACTACCACAGGCCCCAAGGGAATCAACATTTTACGAAGGTCCGCTTTTGGTAATGGAGTTCTTTCTGGAATTGCTGTATCTATAGTCGCATTTACCCATGAGCCCTCTGCAACCAAATCAGCAAAAATTCGCAATTGAAATACTGTTCTACCTCTTTCTCCTTTGGCTCTTCCCTCTGAAAGCCCTGTTTCAGAGCAATAAACTTGAATTAATGCATCGTCGAGGGCTAAAATTTCATCAGCAATTGCATTTAAAAATATTGCCTTTTCTTTTCCAGAAATCATTCGAAACTTGTTGAATGCTTCTGATGCTAACTGAACGGCTTCGTTGATTTCTTCATCGGAAGCCTCATTAAAAATGGTCTGATTTTCACTATTCAATAAAGGGTTAAAAGTTGTAAATGTTTTGTTACCCTTGCTTGATAATGAATTTCCTATATAATTTTTTCCTGTAATCATGCTTATAGGTTTTTATATCTTGGTAAAGTGGGTCTATTGTTTAACCCTTTTTCAATAATTTGGACGACCTTTTTGCGCTCATCTCCTACTAAAGGTAATCTTGGAGCTCGAACATTTTCTGTACCTATTCCTGTATAAACCTCTGCCAATTTGATATTCTGAACTAATTTAGGATGAATATCTAATTCTAACAAAGGTAAAAACCATCTATAAATTTCTATAGCTTCTTGAATTCTCCCAGCTTTTTGAAGTTCATAAATTGCAACAGTTTCTCTTGGGAAAGCACAAACTAATCCTGCAATCCAACCCTCTGCCCCCATCAACAAACTCTCCAAGGCTAGGGTATCTACTCCTGTCATAATTTTTAATCGATCTCCAAACCTATTTTTAATTCGTGTTATGTTGGAGATATCTCTTGTGGATTCTTTTACTGCTTCAATATTTTTACATACCAGTAATTCTTCAAACATATCTAAAGTCACTTCAATCTTGTAATCTACTGGGTTATTATATACCATAATAGGTAACGAAGTGCTGTTGGCAACCGCTTTAAAATATGCAACAGTTTCTCTATCTCCTGCCTTGTATCTCATGGGTGGTAACATCATTAATCCTTGTGCACCATCTTCTTCAGCTTTATGAGCCGCTAGAATAGCCCTTTTGGTAGATTGTTCAGCAATATTCATCATTACTGGAACTTTTCCCTCTACCATAGAAACAGTCACTTTTGTAAGTTCTCTCTTTTCTTCATCTAATAATGTGCTAGCTTCGCCTAAAGTTCCTCCTAAAACAATTCCATGAACTCCAGCATCTAGCTGTGCTTGGATATTTTTCTCAAACATCAACAGATCTAATTGATCATTATCTGTGAACTTTGTTGTAACTGCAGGCATAATACCTTTCCATTCTATACTCATGATTAAAATATTTTAGTTTTCTAAATTATTTAAAAAATCTTTTAAAATCTCCAAACTTTCCTCTGGGTTTTCTTCCATAGGAACATGCCCTGAATTTTTCAAGACTTTTAATTGAGAATTTTTCATCAAACTGTCCATTTTCTTTCCATTATTTAGTGGAATCCAATTGTCTTTTGCTCCCCAAATTAGTAAGGTAGAGTTAGAAATGTTCTTGAGTCTCTCTAAATTAGTCTTAAACCCTGACTTAAAATCGGTTTTAGCTCTTTCTATAAAAGCTTGTCTATTCCCTTTTCTTAGGGTCATTTTATGATACCGAGTAATCAAATCATCTGTGATTTTAGAATCATCTGCATATACTTCTTTAAGGTTCTTTTTAATAAAAAACCTTGGGGTTATATGTAATAAAAGTAAGTTTAAAACTGGTGTTTTTGCCATCTTAAAAATAGTGGGTTGGGCTTTGTTAGTTGGTAAACCACTTGGATCAACCAAAATCAATTTTAGCACTTTATTTGGATGTTCTGCGGTGTAGTTCCATGCGATGTTTCCTCCTAATGAATTTCCACCAAGATAAAAGCTTTCTAGCCTTACTTGATCTACAAATTTATGTAAGAAGTTGGTGTATGATTGTATAGAATAGTCTCCTGTTTTGTTGGGTCCTGTAAGACCAAAAGCAGGTATGTCCATTCTTATGACCCTATATTTTTTTATTAATTCTTTGGTCCAGTCGTCCCAGGTGTGAAGAGATGCTCCTGTTCCGTGGATTAAAACAATAGGAACTCCTTTCCCTTCATCTCTAAAATGAACTTGCATTCCGTCAACTTCAATAAATTTTGATTGTTCATTGGCATAGATTCTCTTCAACTCATCAACAGGAATATCTGAATAGTATCCAACAAAAATTAGAATTAATAAAACGAGAGAAAACAGATAAGCTATCTTTCTTTTTATTGTCATTTTTAAGACTTTAAAATTTCGTATAAAGTAGGCTTACTTGGCGATGCATCATTTTCAAAAGGTGCCACCATTAAGTTTAAGAAATAGGTTCCGTCTTTAACTTTGTTGGGAACATAAATTAACTCGGTTATTGTGGCATCCAATCGTAATTTTCCTGAAGTATTCCAAAAGGCATTATGAGCCAATAATTTACCTTCATCTTTTTCTTTATCTACTGAAGGCACATCAATTAAAAAATGTTTAATTTTTTTCTCTCTTAAATAGATAGCTGTCTCTTCCAGAATATAGGTTGGGTTGGTATTAGAATAATTTGTTGACTTTTTATCAGGTAGATTGGGAAGTGTACGAATAATTATAGCATCTCTTTTCTTGTTTCCTAAAGCATATTGGAGTTGTTTTTTGGTAATCACAAAATCATTCTCTATTGCCTTAGGTGGAATCGTAACAACCTCTGCTAAAAAGAAAAACTGGTTCAATTCTTTATGTATTGAATATACTTTCTCAGAAATATGACCAACGGTTTCTGTATGAGTACAATGAGAGTGTGGATTAAAATGAATATTGTTAAAATTAACATCCCCTCCTTCTTTTACACTGCCAACCCAATCCTTTGTTCGTATCGGAAGAATCTTTGGAGGTTCTAAATACCAGGCGTTTACATTTCTTTTTCCATATTGTAATGCAATTGAAATATCAATAGGTTTTGATAAATCAATTTGATGTTTTTTAGAGTTATATTCTATGGTCGCTATCACGTTAAATTTAATTTAAAAAGGTCAGATGCAATTCCATCTGAAAAGAATTTTCCTTTTTGGGTAGTTCTCAAAATTCCATCATCAATATACAATAAATGCTCCAATATATATTTCTCTGCTTGTTGTTGTAAGTAATTTACATAGTTCTTTCCAAACTTTTGTTCTACTTCTTTGTATGAAACCCCCCAAATAGTGCGTAAACCAGTCATTATATATTCATTATATCGATCGGTTTTTGATAAAATTTCTCTTTCTATTGGTAATTGATTGTTATGTAAAGCATTTATATATTTTAAGTTATTTTTCACATTCCAACTCCGCTGTTTGCCATCAAAAGAATGAGCAGAGGGTCCAATTCCTAAATACATTTTTCCTTGCCAATAGGAAGAATTATTTTTACTAAAGAATCCTTTTTTTCCAAAATTTGATAGCTCATAGTGAATATAATCATACTTTGTTAATTCATCAATTAATATATGAAATTGTTCTTGGGCCTTTTGATCATCTACATCTTCAATAATCCCTTTTTTTATAAAGGATTCCAGAGCAGTTTTTGGTTCAACAGTAAGGGCATAAGAAGATATATGAGGAATGTTAAAGGACAAGGCGGTTTGAATATTTTGTTTCCATAGTCGATTTGACAATCCAGGTATTCCATAAATCAAATCTAAAGATATATTTTCAAAATATCTAGTAGCCAACTCCAGACATGCTTTGGATTCTTGAGCATTATGTGTTCTATTCATCATTTTTAAATCTTGATCTAAGAAAGATTGAATTCCAATACTCAAACGATTGATACCGCTTGCCTCGATCTCTTGAAGCTTTTCCTCATTTAAATCATCTGGATTTGCCTCTAAGGTGATCTCAGGAGTTGCCACTACAGTATGGTTTTTATAAATTGCCTGAATGATTGCAACTATTTCTGATTGAGTTAAAAGACTTGGTGTTCCTCCTCCAAAATAAATAGTTTCTATGATTTCATTATTCAACTCGTTCTTCCTCAATTCGATTTCGTAAATAAGATTTTTAATCAATTCATCTTTCTTTTTTAAGGAAGTAGAAAAATGAAAATCACAATAAAAACATGCTTGCTTACAAAAAGGAATATGAATATAAATACCGCTCAATTTCAGTGACTTAATTATATATGCTAATCGATTTTATTGGGATTTTGTTTAACAAAGGCTCCCCAACCTGAATAATTTTTTCCTTTAGATATGTTTCCTGAATTGTAAAAATGACAAACTGCTGCTGCTAAACCATCCGTTGCATCTAAATTTTTAGGAAGGGATTTTAAATTTAGCAATGATTTTAACATGAAAGCAACCTGTTCTTTACTCGCATTACCATTTCCAGTAATGGCCATTTTAATTTTCTTTGGTAAATATTCTGTAATAGGAATTTCTCTAGACAAACCAGCAGCCATTGCAACACCTTGTGAACGACCCAACTTTAACATGGATTGTACATTTTTACCAAAAAAAGGAGCTTCAATAGCAATTTCATCTGGATTATATGTATCTATCAGTTCAAGAGTTCTTTCAAAAATGAGTTTTAGTTTTAGATAATGATCATCATACTTTTTCAGTAACAATTCATTCATTTGTATGAACTCCATTTTTTTTCCAATAATCTTTATAAGTCCAAAGCCCATAATTGTGGTTCCCGGATCGATTCCTAAAATAATTTTTTCAGTTTTCAAATGTTCGTTATTTATGTAGGTAATTATACATCTTATTACAAATCTAATCAATTCTTATGGCTTGTCTTCATTTATTTAATCAGGAGACTTTATTGATAACTTGACAAGAAAAAATGACAATTTAGAAATTATTAGTTTTTACTAAAAAAAGCCATTTTTTCACTATTTTTAATCAAAATAAGCCATTTTTTGATCATTTTAAGCATTTTTTGACTATTTTTTAAAATAAATAAATAAACTATTTTAATAAAAAAATGAAAAAAAATTGAGTATCCCTGCCTACAAAAAAGATAAATTCATTCTTATTAATAACATCATTACGACAAAGAATTAGAAATAAATAAATTATAGAAAAGTGACCTAATCAAAAAAACTCGCTATGATATTTTCAGCTTGATACCAAAGAAATAAAGCCAATAGTAAAAGAACAAGTAAGAGGAGTCCTTTTTTAGGATTAGATTTTCTTCGTTTTCCAAATTTTCTTTGAAATTTCATCGGATTTTTTTTGAAAATACTAAGATAAAAATTATGCTTTAATAAAAAATTATTTGCCTCTATAATATAAGACATAAAAATACTTCTATATAACAAGAGTATGTTCTATAAAATAAGAGGTTTTTTTCTAGCTCTTAACATTTCACGTTTTCCCTTAGGGCCAACTAATCTCTCGACTGTAAACCCAGCAGACAACATAGCTCTTCTTACGCTACCCTTTGCTGAATAGGTAACTAATATTCCTTCAAATTTTAGAGCCTTGAACATTTTTATGAACATTTCTTCAGTCCATAATTTTGGTTGTACACGAGCACCGAATGCATCAAAATAAATCAAATCAAATATCCCTTCATCCTCTATTTCACTAAAAAATTGCTTTCTTTTTAACAAAGAAAAATTTGGCGCAATTTGATGTTTTTCATCCCAAGAACAAGCATGGAATGTTTTAAAAATTTCTGAAGAATGACTCGCATTTAACTGTGAAACATAATTTAATTTCTCTATTTCTTCTTTTGAAACAGGATACGCATCAACTCCAACATAGTCAATAAACAAATTATTATTTTGAGCTTCTAAAAAAGTAATAAAGCTATTTAACCCAGTACCAAAACCTACTTCTAAAATAGATGTTTTATGCGTTGGTATTGCTTCTAATCCTTTTTTTATAAAAACATGATATGCCTCTTGAATAGCCCCATGAATAGAATGGTACTGTTCATTCCATTCGGGTATTTGAATGGTTGTTGACCCATCTGATGTTTGAATGATTTCTCGCTTCAAAGTAATTATTATTAATTACTTTTTTATCAAAACCCCATTAGCTTCAAAAGCGAATTCTATCTTTGGTTCTGTAATCTCAGCAATTTCTTCCATAGATTTACCTGCATCTTCTGCATAATGCTTTAAATCTGCAACAGAAACTTTATTGACAAATGCTTTTCCTTCTACAATGACTTCTTTTCCGCTCGCATCTAATGGTACAAAAAATCCGTAATCTTTGAATCTAACCATAATGTTTTCATCATTAGCTCCACTAGGAAGGGTCATCCAACAACCTTTTTTAGAACAAACGTCCAAGATACTTGAAGAAAATTTTAAATTAATCGTATCCGTAGATTTTAATAATTTATAGCTATCGAGTGCCTCTTGAGAGGATAGATAATCAGTATCTGATATTACATCTCCAAATGAATTATACCCCAGATGAGTAGCCTGTGTAACTTCTTTATGTTTTTTGTTGGTATTGCAAGAAACCATAGATAAAGACAAAACCAATATAATTACTAAATTTTTCATATCGTGTATTTTAATTATTTTAAAACAAAGATAATTGATAATTATCATATCTACAGGTTCTTTTTTACCATAAAAACAAACTAATTTGTTTATTTTTGCAGATGAGGAACACTAAATTACTATGGCAATAGATATAAAAATTCAAGCTATAAAAAATTCTAAAATTGGTACTGTAGATTTCAATAATTTATCTTTTGGAAAAGTGTTTTCAGATCATGTTTTTCAATGCGATTTTATTAACGGGAATTGGCAAAACCCAACTATCAAACCCAATGAACCGATTCTATTAAATCCAGCAGCTAAAATTTTTCATTATGGTCAATCTATTTTTGAAGGAATGAAAGCATACAAGGATGAAAGTGGAAATGTTTTTTTGTTTAGACCCTCGGAAAATTGTAGACGACTAAATATTTCTGCAAATCGTTTAATGATGCCAGAAATTCCTGAGGAGCTTTTTATACAGGGTATAGAAAATTTACTAAAAATTGACAATGATTGGATCCCCTCTGCAGATGGGAGTTCTTTATATATTCGTCCTTTTATGTTTGCCTCTAGTGACGGACTTCGTGCTTCTCCTTCAGATTCCTACACGTTTATAATTACAACAGCGCCCTCTGGGGCTTATTTCTCTGAGAAAATAAAGGTATTAATTGAGGAAAAATATGCGAGAGCAGCAAATGGTGGTGTAGGATATGCAAAAGCGGGAGGTAATTATGCAGCACAATTTTACCCTACCCAATTAGCGATAGAAAAAGGATATGACCAAGTTATATGGACAAATGATAATTCTCACGAATTTATTGAAGAAGCTGGAGCTATGAATATTTTTATACGCATTGGAGATGTTTTAATCACAAGTCCTACAAATGATCGAATTTTAGATGGAATCACAAGAAAAAGTATCCTACAAATCGCTCAAGACAACAATATATATGTAGAGGTTCGAAAAATTTCTGTAAATGAAGTTATTCAAGCAGCCAAACAAGGGCACTTAAAAGAAATGTTTGGTTCCGGAACTGCGGCTGTAATTTCACCTATCTCTAGTTTTGGTTATCAAGGAACTGAGTATGAATTACCTGAAATTTTTGAAACATATGCTTCTTTCCTAAAAAAGAAAATTACAGATATTCAAACTAATAAATCTAAAGATCCATACGGTTGGAGAGTAAAAGTCTAAATTTTGAAAAATACATTCTTTTTAGCAATCATTATCATTTTTATAATGGGATGCAACACAAATGATTTAAAAAAAGAAAAATCAAATCAGTATTCTCAGTATATTACAATTTTAGGAACTGCACAAGATGGAGGGTTTCCTCATATTGGCTGTCAAAAAGAATGTTGTGATAACTATTATGATGGAATTCTTCCGAAACAGAAAGTAGTTTCTTTGGGTTTAATTGATAAAGAATCTAATCTAAAATTTTTATTTGAAGCCACTCCTGATATTTCTACACAATTAGCCGACTTAGAAAAAAACCATTTAAAAACAAGTTCGATTATAGATGGTGTTTTTATCACACATGCTCATATGGGACATTATGCTGGTTTGCTATATTTTGGAATAGAGGCTCTGGGAAAAAAGGATATTCCTGTGTATGTTATGCCAAAAATGAAAGAATTCCTTTTAAACAATGGTCCTTGGAATCAATTGATTGATTTGCAAAACATTGTATGTTCAGACTTGCAAAAAGACAGTACCATTGTTGTGAGTAATTCATTAAAAGTGACTCCTTTTATTGTCCCTCATAGAGATGAATTTTCTGAAACTGTTGGCTATAAGATAGAAGGAAAAAACAAATCTTCTTTATTTATTCCCGATATTAATAAATGGAACTTATGGGATAAAAATATTGTAGAAGAAGTAACTAAAGTAGATTATGCCTTTATAGATGCTACATTTTATAAAGATGGTGAAATCAATAGACCGATGAGTGAAATTCCACACCCTTTCATAGAAGAAACGGTAGAATTATTTAAAGATGAGACAATACAAACTAAGAATAAGGTTATTTTTATTCATTTTAATCATACAAATCCAGCACTACAAACAAATTCTAAAGAACGAAAAGATCTTGAGTTACTTGGGTTTAGATTTGCAACTGAAGGAGATATATTTGGCTTGTAAATATTGGAATCAGTAAAATTAGCGATCTAGCGCACCTTTTATATTGGGCTTAAAATAATGTGGTCCTTTCAAGACTTTTCCGTCTTCTCTATAAATTGGTTTTCCATCCTCGCCTAATTTACTCATATTACTTCTTTGAATTTCATCAAAAACTTCATCAATTTTATATTGCATTCCGTGTTCTATGATAGTTCCAGCTAAGATATATAACATATCTCCAAGAGCATCTGCGACCTCAACCAAATCATTATTACTGGCTGCTTCAAGGTATTCTTCATTTTCCTCTTTCATCAAATTAAACCGAAGCAAGTTCCTTGTTTTTCCAATATCTGCTGTTGGCTTATTATTAATCCCTAATTGAAATGCAGTATGAAATTCATGAACTGCGTCTGTATATTTTTTCATGTATATATTTTTACATAATTTTTTTTAAAAGCCAAGAGGGTACAATTTTTAATACCAATGCAATCAAACTCCAACGTTTAGAAATATAGGCAACTCTTTTCTTATTTTTAATAGCTGTATGGATTTGTTTTGCTGCTTTATCCAAAGGAACCATCCAAAAAAAATTAGCACCAAGTGCCATAGCTGTATCAACAAATCCTGGACGAATATCAGTAATGAAAACTTTTTTAGACCTAATTGTTTTTGATTTGATATATAAACTCTCTAAGTAGGCTTTTTGATAGGCTTTAGAAGAAAAATAAGCTGGTGCGGAACGATTGCCTCTTAATGACGCGATTGATGTAATTCCCACCAAATGACCACTTCCTTGTTTTCGAAATAAATTATAAGACAAATTATATAATTTAGTTACTCCTATAACATTTGTTTTTATGGTCTCTTCCTCCTTTTTCCACTCCAATTTAGAATTAAGATATCCAACTCCAGAGGATTGAATAATTAAGTCTATGATTTTAAATTCTTGAACAATCTCTTCGAATACTTTTTCTACTTCATCAACTTTTTGAATGTCATTTTGAACAATATAAACCTGTTCAGAATATTTATTTTTTATCGCTTCCAAGTTTTCCAATCGTCGACCAGTGATGGCAATTTTATATCCTTCCTTAATCAAAATTTCAGAAATAGCTTTTCCAATTCCAGAAGTTGCACCAAAAACAATGGCTGTTTTCATTTAATTTGTAATTTTGTTAAAAATACGTAATTTATGTTTACTACTGGCCGAATAATTTTTGCTATTATTTTTGTAATCGCTTTCGTAATTTTTATGATTCTATCTTATAAGAAAGATGCTAAAAATCATGAAGTTTATTATAAAAATGCTGCAAAAAAAGTAGCCATCTATGGTACTTTGGCAATTTTGATATTTGTAGCTCTTCGCTTTATGACTGCCTACTTGTTATAAATAAATTTTTATGAATTGGTTTTAATTGGTTTAATTTTGGTTTGCCTTTGATTAACATATTCAAAGAAACCACCTCCATAATAACCAGCCTCTTCTAACATAATTCTGATATCTTTTTGCCATTCTGGTATTGTTACCGTAACGTTTAATTCTATGGCATACACCGTATTTTTGTGAAGTGCATAATCCCCTCGAAAGGGAACACCTCCTTGGGAATCCCACATCCCAATTGTTGTCCCAGCACTATGACCATATTTACCTAATGGATGTGTATAAATAGAAGGTCTTAAACCTTCACTTTTGGCCTGTGATAAAGAGCTTAAAAGAATCTCATTCCCGGTTCTACCTTCTTTCATATTTGTTGTTAAAATATCTTGTAAACGATTTCCTTTTTTAAAGGCTTTTACTAAATATTCTGGAACTACTTTTTCGTTATCTTTTAATACATATGCATGTTGTTGGCAATCTGTATTCAATCCAATATAAGTAATCCCGAAATCACAGTGTAACAAATCTCCTTTTTGAATAATCTTATTTTTATCTCCCTTTGTAAAAGAATAAATATGAGATTTTAATTCTTGATTGGTTCTTTGAATATCAATTGTTGGATGAAACCAAGTTTCTAGTCCCATATCGGTTACTTTTTGGCGCATAAACCAAACAAGATCATCAGTTGTAGTTTTTCCGGGCTCAATGACCTGGTCTGAAAAAGTAGTATCAATAATGTCATGAGTTATTGTTACTAATTTTTTGAATAACGCCATCTCTTTTTCAGTCCTAGTCTCTATCCATGCAATGGCAAGTTTTTCTGCAGAAACAAATTTTGAGGTTAATGAGTCTGGTAGATTTTGCATTAATTCTTCATAATCCGTCTTAACCAATCCGTCTGCAATCGGAAAATGTGTGGAATAATTTATTCCAATTTTAGTTGGATTTCTCTCCGCGATTATAGAAGACAAGGCTTTCCATTGGTTGGGTTCAATTTCTTTATTCCAGGCAGACTTGATACTCTTTCCAATATCATATCTGGCGACAGCTATTCGTTCTAAGGTGTTTTTTTGTTTGTTTCGGTAAAAAAGAATAATGGTTCTCCTTCTTGCATTTAACCATCTGGCAGGTAACATGGTTTTTAATACTGGGTCTTCATTATATTCTCTTGAGATAAGAAGCCACATGTCTAAATCTGTATGATCCATTAATTGAGGTAATAGATATTGAAATCTATCTTCAAGTAATTGGTCTTTTAATAGGGCTCTTTCTTTTTCTGATAGTATTTGTGCAAAACTTATTTGAATACTTAATAAAAGGACTAGTGATAAAATAGCTCTGATCATGATTAGATAATTTTATATAAAGATAGTCCTTACTTATAAAAAGTTAAAATTTCAAAAGAAATATTCTTTAATCAACTATTTTTTGCAACTTTAAGTTGTAAATAATATTTATGAAGTCATTACATACATTCTGTAGTTTTTTGGTTGTAAGCATTTTTATGTATGCCTGTAGCTCTTTTCCTATAAAAAATGAGGTGAGTGCAAAAGAGAAACCAGTTGTGATTGCTAATGATAGCTTAGAATATGAAGTCATTATTTTTGATATTGGTTTCAACCTTTATCTGAAAACTATTGCAAGACCTATCGGTTATTATTCGCAAAATTTCCTAGAAAACAAAAACTATATTTATGTAACAAATTGGAATATTAGAGCAATGAATCCTAGTATTTATGACGTATCTATTTATGGAAGTATAATCGATTACGATCCTAAAATAAACTATGGGTTAGAAGTTAATTATAAATTATTTAATTACTTTCAATTTGCACAACAAAAATATAATATAAGGCTTGATGGAACAGGCGGTTCTTTAGAAAGACTCAGATAGTTTTCTTATACCTAATAAAACTATAATTGAACTTGTTCTTTTCATCTGCCAAAAAATCTTCTCTGGAAACCTCTGTCCATTTTTCTAGATTGATTTTAGGAAAAAAAACATCCGCATCAAAATCTTCATCTACTAGCGTGATATCTAATTGATCTGCTAAATTCTTTTGCATGGCTTCTTTATATATTTGCGCTCCACCAATAATAAAAGCTTTTTGTTCATCTTTAATCATTTCTATAGCTGCTTCTAGGCTGTGAACTATCTCACAACCCATTTTTTGATAGGATACATTTCTAGTAATGATGACAGATTTTCTATTTGGTAATGGTTTTCCAATAGACTCAAAGGTATTCCTACCCATAATAATGGTATGCGACGAAGTTATTTTCTTGAAACGTTTTAAATCGGCAGGCAAATGCCAAATTAGATCATTGTTTTTGCCCAGTTCGTTATTTTTTCCGATTGCAGCAATTATTGTAATCATATGTTTTTCATTTAAACCGCTACAACTCCTTTAATATGAGGGTGTGGATTGTAATTTACCAACTCAAAGTCTTCAAAAGTAAAATCAAAGATACTTTTTATGTTAGGGTTTATTTTCATCGTTGGCAACGATCTTATTTCTCTAGATAATTGCAATTCTAATTGAGAGTAATGATTGCTATAGATATGTGCATCACCAAAAGTATGAATAAACTCTCCTACTCCATATCCACATACCTGGGCCATCATCATTGTAAATAGTGCATAGGATGCAATATTAAATGGAACCCCTAAGAAGATGTCTGCACTTCGTTGATATAGCTGACAAGACAACTTACCATCCGATACATAAAATTGAAAAAATGCATGGCAAGGGGGTAAAGCTGCTTTCCCATTCGCAACGTTTTCTGAAAAAGAAACTGAAGTATCTGGAAGTACACTTGGGTTCCAAGCAGAGATTAACATTCTTCTGCTATTGGGATTGTTCTTTAAGGTTTGAATTACTTCTTTTAATTGATCGATATTGTCGCTATTCCAATTTCGCCATTGGTGTCCATAAACAGGTCCTAAATCTCCATTCTCATCTGACCATTCATTCCAGATTCTTACTCCATTTTCTTGAAGATACTTAATATTGGTATCTCCCTTTATAAACCATAATAATTCATACACAATGGATTTTAAATGTAATTTCTTGGTTGTTACCATAGGAAATCCCTCACTTAAATCAAAACGCATCTGATAGCCAAAAACACTTTTAGTCCCGGTACCAGTTCTATCTCCTTTTTCATTTCCGTTTTCTAAAACATGTTTTACTAAGTCATGGTATTGCTTCATAATTCATTCTTTACTTGATTATCAAAAATAAAAAAAGCTTCAATTTTTTTCAATTGAAGCTTTTTTTTATGTGATAAAGTTATCAACGATTTGTTTATAGACTATCCAATAATCATTCCAGCAATTGTTGCAGACATTAGAGAGGCAATTGTTCCACCAATAAGAGCTTTCATTCCAAATTCTGATAAGGTTTTTCTTTGACCTGGAGCTATAGAACCTATGCCTCCAATTTGAATTCCAATAGAAGCAAAGTTTGCAAATCCACATAACATATAGGTAGCCATTATAATCGATTTATTATAGGTAAGATGAGTTGCATTCGCTATATTTTTTAGTTCAGCTAATTGAATATACCCTATAAACTCACTGGCTGCTAATTTAATTCCCAGGAGTTGTCCCATCAAGGCAACATCTTCACTGGCAACGCCAATTAACCACATTAGCGGAGCAAAGACATAGCCAAGAATAAATTCCAAAGAAAGAACAGTATATGAGGTATTTGATGCTATGACTTCATTCAAGGAAGTGAAATTCCATCCTATATATTCTATTCCATCAAATGCTCCAAAAAAATCTAAAATTCCGTTAAGCATCGCAATTAAAGCAACAAAAACTAATAGCATTCCTCCTACATTTACTGCCAATTTTAAGCCTTCTGTTGTTCCATTAGCAATCGCATCTAATATGTTTGATCCTATCTTTTCCTGAGAGACTTTTACATCTATATTTACTTTTTCTGTTTGTGGGTATAAAATTTTAGAAATGACTATAGCTCCGGGAGCTGCCATAACTGATGCTGCTAACAAATGTTTGGCAAAAACTAATTCTAAGACTTTATCTCCACCTCCCAAAAATCCAATATAGGCTGCTAATACAGCTCCTGCAACAGTGGCCATCCCTCCAATCATCACCAATAACATTTCAGACTTATTCATTTTTTCTAAATAAGCTTTGATTAACAATGGAGCTTCTGTCTGCCCAAGAAAAATATTCCCCGCAACAGATAAACTTTCCATACCGGAAATTCCTAAAAACTTAGACAAGCCTAAAGCCAAAATTTTGACAATCCACTGAATAATTCCTAAATAAAAAAGTAAAGATGTTAAAGCAGAAAAGAAGATAATGGTTGGTAAAACTTGAAAAGCAAAAATATATCCAAAAGTATCCATATCTGCAATTAATCCATCAAATAAAAAGGTACTTCCCGCTTTTGTATATTTTAAAATCTCTATGAAAAGCTTCCCTACCAATTCAAATCCTCTTTGAATAAATGGGATTTTTAAAACTCCTACAGCAATTAATAACTGAAGAGACAATCCTATTCCTACTTTTTTCCAGTCTACTGCTCTTCTGTTTGCACTAAATAAAAATGCAATTAGTATCAAAACAGTCATCCCTAGAATTCCTCTCCACAAACTTGTCATGGAAAATCCTTGGCTGGGAAAAATGGTATCTTTTGTTTCACCAATAATAAGAGATGTATTATTTTCTTGTGACTGATTACCTATGTTAAAAGAATATAAAATATCATTTTCAGAAATTATTAATATAGAATCTGTGACTTGATTTATATTGTAATAGCGAACTGTATCTAAGGGTCTTTTATAATTAAAAATAAGAAGATTATTCTGATGAATATAAGTTCCCTCTGCAACTAAACTATCTTTTGCTTCTAATGTATAGGTAAATCTTCCCTCACTTAAATGAAAGGAATCACTTGAATTAATTTCTAAAACAGAGGTTCCGTCAATCTTTTTTATTGATTCAAATATCCACTCTTTTTCAATGGTTTGCGCCTGTATAAGAATTGAAAAAAAACAGACTGTAATTACAAGATATTTTTTCATGGTTTGATTTTAGGGTCTTTTGCTAATTTCGTCTCTAATCTTTGCTGCTAATTCATAGTCTTCATTTACGACAGCCTCTTTCAATTTATGATGAAGTTTATCTAGGGTATATTCAGATAAATTTAATGGCTTGGGTGTTTTAGTTTGTTCTAGAGTTACATTAACAGTCCCTGAATCCAAATTACTTTTTATCGCAATTTCTTCTTCTATTTTTAAGTGAATTCCTGCTTTGTCTAAAATATTCTTATAGGTGTAAATTGGAGCTAGAAAACGAACAGCAATGGCGATGGCATCAGATGTTCTTGTATCTATAATTTCTTCAACACCATCTTTTTCACAAACTAAACTAGAAAAGAAAATACCATCAACCAACTTATGAATAATTACTTGTTTCACATGTATATTAAACCGTTCTGAAAATGTTTTAAACAAATCATGTGTAAGAGGTCTCGGTGGTCGAATTTCTTTTTCGATAGCGATTGCTATGGATTGTGCTTCAAAGGCTCCAATAATAATTGGAAGTGTTCTAGTTCCATCCACTTCACTCAGCACCAAAGCATAAGCTCCACTTTGTGTTTGGCTGTAAGAAATTCCCTTAATGGTTAGTTTTATTAAACTCATAAATCTTTTCTAAATAAAAAAGCTGTCTAATTTGTGGAAACTACCAAAAAATTAGACAGCCCTTAACCTGGGTACAATTTACTAAAAATTATGAGTTTTGTGCTTTAAAATCTTTGAGTTTACTAATTAACTGAGGAACAACTTCAAAAGCATCTCCAACAATTCCATAATCTGCAGCCTTAAAGAAGGGTGCTTCAGGATCTGTATTGATCACAACTTTAACTTTTGAAGCATTTATACCTGCCAAATGCTGAATAGCTCCGGAAATTCCAACAGCAATATATAAATTTGTTGCAACGGGTTTTCCTGTTTGACCTACATGTTCTCCATGAGGTCTCCAACCTAAATCAGAGACTGGTTTTGAACAAGCAGTTGCAGCTCCTAAAACGTCAGCTAATTCTTCAATCATACCCCAATTTTCTGGTCCTTTTAAACCTCTTCCTCCAGAAACAACAACATCTGCATCTGCAATGGTAACTTTACCAACAGCTTTATCTATACTAGTTGATTTTACTCCTAAGTCTGAATCTAATATGGAAGCTTCAAAGTTTTCTATTGAGGCTGTAACAGGATTTTCAAAAATTCCGTATGAATTCTTAGCCAAACCAATTACTTTATTTTCTGTTGAAATTACTGTGTTATTAAATCCTTTATTTGAAAATGCTTTTCTTTTTACTGTAAATGGATCTGTTGCGCTTGGTAATGCAACAACATTAGATGCATATCCTGCATTTAAGGCAACAGAGAGTAATGGTGTAAGGTATAATCCATCAATACTAGAATCAACCACTACAACATTTGCACTTTTAGCTTCAGCAACTTGTTTGATTACTGAGGCATAGCCTTTTGCATTGAAAACACTTAATTGAGTATTACTAACAGTAACAACTGTTTCTGCTCCATAATTTTGTAATTCAGCTACATCATCTGCATTGATTGTTAATGCGATGAGATTGGTTCCTAATTTTTCTGCAACTTTTTTTCCATAAGAAACAACTTCAAATGCTGATTTTTTGAATTTTCCTTCGGATGAACTTGCATATACTAAAACTGACATATCTTTTATTTTCGTATGGTTAAATTACTTTCGCTTCCTGATGTAATAAATTGATTAATTCATCAACATTATTAGCATCTACTAATTTTACAGCTCCTTTTGGAGCTGGCTTCTCAAAAGATTGAGATAAGGTTGCGTTATCAGAATGTATTGACTCTACAACACTCAATGGTTTTTTTCGGGCCATCATAATCCCTCTCATATTAGGGATGCGTAAATCCGATTCTTCAACAATTCCTTTTTGTCCCGCAATAACGATTGGTAATGAAGTTGCTACTATTTCATTCCCTCCATCAATTTCTCTTGTCGCGGTTACACTTGTGCCATCAACTTCTATTCCTACACAACCATTTACAAAGTTAAAATCAGTGAACGCAGCTAACATTCCAGGAACCATTTGTCCATTATAATCACTTGACTCTTTACCTGCCAATACTAAATCAAATGCTCCGTTTTTTACAACCTCTGCTAATTCTTTCGCTACTGACATTCCATCTAAAGGCTCAGCATTTACTCGGATAGCATTATCTGCTCCAATAGCCAGAGCTTTCCTTAAGGTAGGTTCTGTTATTGAACCTCCAACATTTACAACGGTTACGGTGGCTCCTTGTTTTTCTTTAAACCACATTGCACGAGTCAATACAAACTCATCATAAGGGTTAATTACAAATTGAACACCATTAGTATCAAACTTGGTATTATTGTCTGCGAAATTAATTTTTGAAGTGGTATCAGGAACATGACTGATACATACCAATATTTTCATGAAATTTTATATTTAATTTGTTGATACAAAGATACTACAAATATTTAAAAAATACTATGCACGCATAGTATTTTTTAAATATTTTGGAAAAAAATCAGTTTGTATTATATCATCGTCAAATTCGTAGCCTTAAGAGTGACTCTTTGATCTTTTACTGGAATCTTTTTGATCTAAACTCACCAAGGTATTTGCATACATAAAAATAACAAACGGAATCGTAATTCCTAAATACGAAATATCAAAAAGTCCGCCGTATAAATTAGCATTCCAACCTTCATCAAAGGCGTTAAAAATAAAAAGGCCTAATAGTAATATCGTTATTAAATAAAAAGAGGCTTTTAGAACCTGATAAAAGTTTTTTATATATAGCGAAATAAAAAAAGGGAGTGTAACAAAAAAAATAATGAGCCAATGGGGAGCATAGGCTGTTTGATGAAAAAAAGGATTATGATCTATCACTGTTTGTTGATTAGAGAAAGAAATTAGTATAGGAACTGTTAATAAAAGAAGGCTAAAAAAAAGACTTAAAAGAAATACAATCTTTACCTTCATTTTCTCTCTACTAAAACTTTTAAACAAAAAAATTGTAAGAGGAATGATAACAAATCCTCTTGTCAAGACTAAAAAGCTTGTAAAAACTGCTAATTTTATGGGGCTTCTAAAATAATCATCTTTATACTTATGATGCCAATAAAACATAAATAATAAGGTCAACATTACATTACTCATAAGGTCACTTTTTGCAGTGACCTCCCAGAGGAAAGCCACCGAGAAAATCAGTAAAAACATGAACGCTAACTTGATATAATTTTCTAAAGAAGATTTCAGAATAGTAAACATTGTTATTAAAAAAACAAAGGGTTGCAAGAGCCCCACGTCTCCAAACAAATAAAAAGGAAGGCCAATGTATATCATTCCTGGTAAATAAGAAGGAGTTTGATTCAAATGATCTAATTTATCGTAAGGATATTCAAGATGAAGAAGACTTCGTATACTCAGCTCTAAAGCAGACCAACGATCTGTATTCAATGTGTTTGCATCGATTAGGAAATTAACACTGACAAATAGAACAAAAAAAACAATTGAAACACATGTAAATCCTTGAGTAAATTTTCTGTTTTTATTTATAAAGTCCCTTTGATGATTGATTATAAAAAGTCCTGAGATAATAAACAACAGATAAAAAATCAAGAGTAGATAGGGTGAACAGTAATCTTGTCTTATCCCATATTTTAATATGAACATAGCATTCACAAATATGTAAACTAATATGGTAACAGCTCTTAAGAAACCTGTTATTTTGAAACTAATAATCATAATTTATCTCTCAAAAATACACTTTATAATCGATTTATTGTAGATTCGTATTGAATGTCATTATACATGATAAATAAAGTAATTTCTTCACGTTATTCTCCTCTAATTATTAGTGGAATAATAGGCCTGATAATTCTTCTAGTCTCCCATGAATATGGCATGTTTTGGGACAATATATTGTTCGCTTCAAAAATGGGAAATCATCTATATGAAAATGGGATTTTTAATTGGATAATTCCAAATAGTTTTGACCCAGGTCATCCTCCTTTTTTAGCCTTTTTGCTCGCAGTTGCATGGAAACTATTTGGACATTCTTTGTGGATTAGTCACCTTACAATGCTTCCTTTTATTATAGGTGCTGTTTACCAATTGTATCGTTTTGTAAATTACTATGTAAAAAATAAGACTATTTCTTATCTAGGTCTTTTACTGATCCTTGCAGATCCAACACTAATGACCTCATTTGTTT
>CATISV010000237.1 GCA_949541125.1 Flavobacterium sp. SCGC AAA160-P02 | reverse complement strand
ATAGGATTATTGTACCAAATTAAATGGGATAAGAAAAATTTCTTTGTGCTTTTTATGTTCTTTGTTTTTACTGGGTTTGCTATTATATTTTATACAAATCCAAAACCTTTTGAACCTAGGGAAAGAGATTATGCAATTGTTGGTTCTTTTTACATTTTTGCCATTTGGATTGGTTTTGGGGTCTTTGCTATATATGAGTATCTTAAAAACCTTGCCGATAAAAAAATAATTGCCCTAGGAGTCTCTATAATTTCATTGTTGGCAGTTCCAACCTTAATGGCTTTTGAAAACTGGGATGATCACGATAGGTCCAATCGGTACACAACTCATTTAAATGCCCAATCTTATTTAGAATCTTGTGACCCCAATGCCATTATGTTTACCATTGGAGACAATGATACTTTTCCACTATGGTATATGCAAGAGGTTGAAGGAGTGAGAACTGATATAAAACTAGTGAATACAAGCCTTTTTGCAACTGATTGGTACATTGATCAGATGAAACGAACAACCTATGATGCTCCGCCTATTCCATCTCAATTAACTCATGAAGACTATAAATATGGAAGTTTGGATGCTGCTTATTATTTTGAAGAATTATTTCCAACACTCAAAGACTCTGTTCTTCCAATAGATAAATTTATGCAATGGATTAAGAGTAAAAATAAAATTACATTTTACGACATCGATGGAGATGGTAATGAGGAAAAAGTATTGCCAACTAGAAATATAAGAATTCCGGTCAACAAAGA
The DNA here is from genome assembly GCA_949541125.1 of Flavobacterium sp. SCGC AAA160-P02. Taxonomy (GTDB): domain Bacteria; phylum Bacteroidota; class Bacteroidia; order Flavobacteriales; family Flavobacteriaceae; genus Polaribacter. The sequence goes on along the minus strand of CATISV010000237.1, from coordinate 3,105 downwards.
GAATGTTTTAAAATATGGAATTGTTGCGGATAAAGATGCTGATAAAATCGTAGATTTTATAGACATCCAAATCGGAAGAGGCATTGCTAAAAATAGAATTTTAATGATTGATATCTTAGCAAATTTTGACTGGAAACAACCTCTATATTTTACTGGTGGAGCCTTTGCTGATGAAGAATATATTTGGTTAAAAGACTATCTTCAATTAGATGGAATGGCCTACAAATTAGTTCCAATAAAAAATCCTATGAAAATTACAAATTCTGATGGAACTGTTACTCAAAAGAGCCCTTTTGATATGGGGAGAATCGATCCAGACAAGATGTACTCAAAAATTCAAAAATTAGAGTGGAGGAATATCAATGATGGGAAAATTTATTTAGATGAGCAAACGAAAAAAAGTTCCATTTCATTACGAAATAATTTAATGCGTTTATCAGATGCTTTTGCAGAAAAAGAAGACACTATTAAAGCTCTGGAAATCCTTGATCTCTCGATTGAGAAAATGCCAATAAAAGATTTTGGGCACTTTAGTTTATCCATTGGATACCCTGAAATGTATTATCTATTAGGGGAAATAGACAAAGCAAGAAAGGCTGCCGAAACATTAATTCAAATTTTCAGAGAACAATTGATATGGTTAGCAGAGTTTCCAGAAGAAGATTCTGATTTAATCTTTGAAGAAATAGATAATAACCTTCTTATGTATAGAAATGTCATTGCGACCCAGATCGATAGATTTGATCCTGATGAAACTTATAAAAATGAAAAGCAAAATGAATTTATAGAAACAGTTAAATTATTCAGTCATTTAATGCCTGACGAATAAAATATTTTTCTATGAGTAATGACATCTGATAATCCCTAAAAAAATATTATAATGGTTTTTTAAGCTATTACAGTAGTCTTAGGGATTTGAATTTAAGGAAAATTGTATTAGAAAAATTGTTGAACTAAACCAATGAGAGTATTCGAATCTTGTTCTCCTGTTTGTCTCCATTTCATTTCTCCATTTTTATAAATCATAAATGTTGGATTTCCCTTAACTCGTAAAGCTTCAGCTAGCGGTTCATTCTTTTTCATATCAATCTTAACAACTTTGGCTTTATCTCCCAAAGCCGCAGCAACATCGCGTAAAGTATCTAAATTATTATCTACTTCTTCCCAATCAAAATAAAAATCTATTAAAACGGGCTTATCAACATTTATTAATTCACCAAACTTTGTCATTTTAAAATCGTTTTTATTTTCGTAAAAATACTATTAAACGCCATTTCTTTAGCTACAAATATAGCATTTCTATTGAATTGGCGTGATTATGAGGACTTTTTGAGTTCTATGACAGTTATCTCTGGCCAAATACCAACCCTTCCTGGAAATGCATGATATCCGAAACCTCTATTTACGTTGATATATCTACCAAACTCTTGATATAAACCAGCCCATTGATTATAAACATATTTTGAAGGACTCCATTTGATCCATCCCGGAATCTCAATTCCCATTTGTAAACCGTGGGTATGTCCACTCAGTGTTAAGTGATAGTGAAAATCATCATTCTTAACTTTTGCATCCCAATGGGAAGGATCATGAGACATTAAAATCTTAAAATCTTCTTGCTTGACACCTTTAGATGCTAGTAGTAAATTCCCCTTCTTTTTAAAACCTCCTTTTCCCCAGTTTTCTACACCTATTAGGCTAATTTTTTTTTCGTCTTTTTCAATATAACGGTTTTCATTGCATAACAATTCAAAGCCCATAGCAGGATGCAAGTCTTTTATGGCTTTAAAGTTTGCTTTCTTTTCTGTCTCTGAAGACCAACTTGTGTAATCTCCGTAATCATGATTTCCTAGGATAGAATATTTACCATACGGCGCTTTTAAAGCACCAAACATTTCAATCCAATCATCCATTTCAGTCGCTTTGTTATTTACAATATCACCAGTAAATAATAGCAAATCTGAGTTTTGCTCATTAATCATGTCAACTCCGTATTGAATCTTGTCTTTATTGGTAAAACTTCCAGAATGAATGTCTGAAATTTGAGTAATCGTAAATCCATCAAAAGCCTCTGGCAAATCATCAAAGAAAAGCTGATACTTTAACACTTTATAATTGTAGCGACCTATAATAATACCGTACAAAAATGATGCGAAAGGGATTGAAGCCAAAATTAAGGCTAGCTGTGAAACAAATTTTCGCCTTCCTGCAATAGGTTGAGTTGGACTGCTACCAATCCATGAAATAATTTTATAGCACAACCTAACGACGTCTTCCCCAAAAAGAACAATCAAAATAAATACTTTAGGAATTAAAATGGTAATCAACATTCCTACTGCCATTTGAAACTCTTTCGTTTGACCCGAAGATCTTGGTGTTGCAAAAATAACATACAGTAAGTTGAGATAAATCAGAATTCCTATCAGTAACCAAAACCATTTAATCATTCTATTTCTAGTAACTGTTTTTATTGCCTGAAAAGCATAAAACTCGAGAACAAAAATAAACGCAGAAGCAATCAATAATGGAAGTATCCAACGTGGCATAAATTAAATTAAATTTTATAAGAACAAAGATACCCCTAAAATAAGACTCAAATTTTAACATCATGTTAAAGTTTTGTAGCTTTAGCAACTCATTTACTTTAATCTTCATGCCAGAAAAAAAACGTCTTTTTTTACTCGATGCATTCGCGCTAATTTTTAGAGGCTATTACGCATTTATTAAAAACCCAAGAATCAATTCAAAAGGACTCGATACATCAGCTATTTTAGGGTTTACCAACTCTTTATTAGATGTTATTAAACGTGAAAAACCAGACCATCTAGCGGTTTGTTTTGACAGAGGAGGAAGTCTTGCTAGAACTGAAATTTTTTCTGAATACAAAGCCAATAGGCAAGAAACACCAGAAGCGATTAAAATTGCTGTTCCTATCATAGAAACTATTTTAAAGGCAATGAAGATACCTGCAGTTGTTCTTGAAGGATACGAAGCAGATGATATTATTGGAACCATCGCTAAAAAAGCTGAAAAAGAGGGGTATACAACATTTATGGTAACACCAGATAAAGATTTTGCACAATTAGTTTCTGAAAATATTTTTAT
>CATISV010000236.1 GCA_949541125.1 Flavobacterium sp. SCGC AAA160-P02 | reverse complement strand
TCTGCAATAGTTGGGTTTTCTGGACATTTTTTTATCAATTTAAATTCGTCTCCAAGCATTACTTTTCCGGTTTGAAGTATTTTAAAATACACCCCACACATAGTGGTATTCCAAAACTGTTTGATCATATTCATATCATTAAAACGAACTCCTAATTTAAGGCAAGGGTCTCTTTGTTTGGTGGCTTCAACAATACACTCACCAATAGAATACCTGTCTCCAACATGAGTTCTTGTTTCTTCTAAATCATCAATGGTTAAGTTCTCTCCAAACATGCCATATTGCCACGCTATATTTGGATAACGTTCTTTCCAATAATGATAATGTCTTTCTGAATATCCATAAACGGCCTGATTGACCCCTCCATGATATTTTCTGTCACAAATAGAATCTCCTTTTACCTCTTCTGTATCTAAAAAAATAGGGGTATCGACTGGAAATTTAAAAATCCCTGTTGTGATAATTTTTCCTTTCCAATTGATCTCTCTTCTATCTCCAATATTTGTAGATATGATTTTCATAATGTCTTATTTTAAGAAATTCTGTAGTACATCTGCAATTTTTCTATTATCTGAAAGTTGCGGTATTTTATTTTGTCCTCCAAATTTTCCAATCGATTTCATATACTGATGGAACCCTCCTTTAATTACGTTTCTAATGACCAATGTTTTCAATACTTTTCCCTCTATTAAATCTAGATAATAAATATTTTGATCTTGCATGGAAGCGTCTATTTTTAAGGCCAACTCATTGATGTTTTCTGGTTCATTTTCAAATTCAATAAACCACTCATGATAGGGGAGCCCTTTTGTTGGATTTACTTGAGGGGCTACTGTAAACTCACTAACGGTGATTATAGTTCCTTTAATAGCATCTTTCAATGCTTTTTCTACTTCTTTTCCTATTACATGTTCTCCAAAAGCAGAAATAAAATGTTTAATTCTTCCTGTTACTTTTATTCTAAAGGGAAGCAATGAGGTAAATTCTACGGTATCTCCAATAACATATCCCCACAATCCTGCATTTGTATTCAAAATAATCACGTAATTAACGCCTAATTGAACATCTGCAATAGATATTCTAGTTGGGTGTTTATCAAAATATTCTTTCGCTGGGATAAATTCGTAAAAAATTCCACTATTTAATTGCAGTAACATTCCTTGTTCTGTTTGAGAATCCTGATAGGCAATAAATCCTTCAGAGGCTGGATACAATTCTATATAATCTATTTTCTTCCCTATCAGCCTTTCAAACTTATTTTTATAGGGGTCAAAATTGACCCCTCCATAGATAAAAAAATTGAAGTTTGGAAAATTTTCTGAAATCGTTTTTCCTGTTCTCTCGATCAATTTTTCAAAATACATTTGTACCCATGATGGAATTCCACTAATAACAGACATATTTTCATGCAAAGTTTCTTCAACAATTGCATTTACTTTGGTATCCCAATCTTCAATACAATTCGTTTTCCAACTTGGCAACCTGTTTTTTAATAAATATTGAGGGACATAGTGGGCAACTATTCCACTTAATCTACCAATTTTTATTCCATTTTTTTCTTCTAAAACAGGACTTCCCTGTAAAAAAATCATCTTCCCATCAACAAAACTAGCATCATTTTTTTCGACAATATAAAACAGTAAAGCCTCCTTTGCCGCTCTTGTATGAGTGGGCATGGATTCTTTCGTGATAGGGATAAATTTTGCACCCGATGTTGTGCCTGATGTTTTTGCAAAATACATGGGTTTGCCTTTCCATAGCACATCTTTTTCACCAGCAATGATTCTTTGTATATAAGGTTTTAAGCCCTCATAATCAGTAATATGTACCTGTTGTTTAAATTGTGAATAATTAGAAATTTTATCAAAATTATGATCTTTTCCAAAAGCAGTTTTTTTTGCTTTTTCAATGAGTTTTTTTAAGACCTCTTGCTGTGTTTTATGAGGGGAAAAGGCCCATTTATATACTTTTTTTTTCGTTTGTTTTGCAAAAGGAATTGCCAAAAAAGACTTGAGACTCATTTATTCGAAATCTATATAATTTGAAGGATTCACAGCATATCCATTACTCCAAAGTTCAAAATGTAGATGCGGTCCTGTAGTTAATGCTCCCGTAGACCCAACACTTGCTATTGCCTCTCCAGATTGAACTAGGTCTCCTTGTTGTTTTAACAATGTTCCATTGTGTTTGTATACAGAGACATAGTTATTTGCATGCTTTATTATGATAACATAGCCTGTTTCTGTAGTCCATTCCGAGAAAATAACAGTCCCATCTGCTACGGCTTTTACTGGTGTTCCTGTTTTAGCAACAACGTCTATCGCAAAATGTTTATTTTCTAGATTATAGGTTTCAGAAATAGTTCCGCTTATGGGAGCAAAAAAAACAATCTTTACTTTGTTTTGTAATTCGTCTGAAAGTGGAAATCGATCTTTACTTTCTATTTTTTCTCTAAAAATAGAATCTTGTTTAGAGGCCTTAAGTAGGTCCTCGTCTATTTGTATTCTTCTTGATAAATCTTGAATAGAGTCTATGGTATCATCTGAAGTAACCTCTCCTGTTAAAACCGATTTGATGGATTTGGTATATTTTTCTATCACAGCCAATCTGTTTTTAAGCGAATCAGATTCTAAGCTAAGTTTAATAGCTTCTGTTTTTAATTTTGTAGAGGAATATCCTGGAATGTATTCTTTTATTGGTGTAAAGGCAATGAGTAATATTGTTGCTGATATTAACAAAACAGAAAACAACCCTCCAAAAACGTAAACATTTAAGCGTGATAGTTTTAAGGAAAACCTCTCTTCAAAAGTGTTTTCATTTAAAACAACCAATCGATACTTATTGGTAAGTTTTTGTTTTAATTTCCCCTTTTTTTTAGTGTTTTCGGCCATTTAAATCATCTGATTACACAAAAGTACATGATTTTTTCCATTTGGGAATTCACAAAAATTGGAATAAAAAATGCTTAATTCTTATTTTTTGTAAAAACTCATTTCATCAATATATTGCCAAACCTCTTTTGGGAGCATCGGTGCCACATTTTTTCGGTTTTTTATTCCTTGTCGAATCATTGTTGACGAAATTCCAATAATAGGAGCATTTACTTTATGAATTTTATGATGTGTATCAAACTTCGTTTTTATTTGACCTTCTGAAATTCTTGGATAACAGTAGATATGGTGATTTTCCAAGATTGTTTCATAATTTTTCCATTTATGAAAACTCTTTAAATTGTCTTCACCCATAATCAAACTAAACTCTTGATGAGGATATTTTTCGATAATATACGCGAGTGTTTTAATTGTATAATTAGGTTGTGGAAGATCAAACTCTATATTGGATGGTTTTATGTTAGAAAAATTTTCAAGAGCTAAGTAAACCAACTGATATCTGTGATGATTCGCTAAAAGAGAACGTTTATTTTTATGAGGGTTATGAGGTGTTATGACCATCCAAACTTCGTCTAAATCAGAATATTCAACAATATGATTGGCAATAATGACATGGCCCACATGAATTGGATTAAAGGTTCCGAAAAACAATCCGACTTTCATTTTTATGCCTTTAAAAAATCATTAACTAACTTTTCAGCTTCATCAATAGCAGTTTTCAAATCATCATTTAAAATAATTGTATCAAACTGAGGAGCTGTTGCCATTTCTGTAGGTGCTTTAGCGACACGCATCGCAATTTTTTCTGGGGATTCTTCTCCTCTTTCTTTAAGTCTAATAATCAATTCATTAATATCTGGTGGTTTGATAAAAACAGCCAATGTTTGATCTGGAAATTTTTTCTTTATTCTCAATCCACCAGCAACATCTATATCAAAAATGACATGTTTGCCTTTTGCCCAAATTCGAGAGATTTCTTTTTGTAAGGTTCCGTAAAAATTATCTATATAGACCTCTTCCCATTCTAGAAACTCATTAGATTTTATCTTCTTCTTAAATTCTTCTGCTGAAATAAAATAATAATCTTTCCCATCAACTTCTTCCCCTCTAGGTTCTCTGGAGGTGGCCGATATTGAAAACTCTAAACCCAAACTTTCTTGTCGTAACAAATGACGAACAATGGTTGTTTTCCCCGAACCAGAAGGGGCTGAAAAGACAATTAATTTCCCTTTAAATGAATTCATATTTTAATGAATTTTAATCTTACTAACAATGAAAATCTCAGATAAAAAACCTTCTTTCTTTAGCATTATAAAACGTTTAGTATTTGTTCTTTAATTTTTTCCAATTCATTTTTCATTTGAACAACTGCTTTCTGCATAGGAGAAAAATTAGCTTTGGATCCAATCGTATTGATTTCTCTCCCAATTTCTTGGACAATAAATCCTAATTTTTTTCCATTAGACGCATCGGTCTCAAGTTCTTCCAAAAAATAGTTTAAATGACTGGTCAATCTAACTTTCTCTTCATTAATATCTAATTTTTCTAAATAATAGATTAGCTCTTGTTCAAAACGATTTTGGTCGACATTTGCTTTTAATTCATCGATCGATTTTTGCAAGCGATTTTTTACATGATCAATTCTTTCTGAATCCAATGAGATAACTTCTTCTAAAAAGGATTGAATATTGCTAATTCGTAATTTAAAATCCTCCTCTAAAGAGCAGCCCTCATCAAGCCTATATTGAATCATTTCTTTGAGGGCTTCTTGGATACGCTTATGAATTAGACTCCATTCCTCTTCGTTTAATTCCTCTCGTTCTGTTTTTAAAGCATCGGGCATTTTTACTGCCATTTGTAGTAGTTCTAAATCATCAGAAGAACCTGTTTGAACAACATTTCTTAATTGTTGCATATATGCGGAAACAACTTTTTTATTAATTGTTGAAGAAGTTTCATCAGCTGTCATTTCAATATAAATAGAAAAATCTACCTTCCCTCTTACTAATGTAGAAGCAAGTTCTTTTCTAACTGTCAATTCTTTTTCTCTGTAATAAGAAGGCATTCGAACATTTAAGTCCAAATTTTTACTATTTAACGACTTTACTTCTATCGTTACTTTTTTATCCGGTAGATGTAATACCGATTTCCCATAGCCTGTCATGGATTGAATCATGAATTGTTGGTTTTATTTCATTACAAAGATACATTTTTATTTAGCCCATACATTCACTTTATCAATTGCTCTTTGAACAGATAAACATTATCAATTTAGCGATACCTTTAATTCTGATGAAAAGAGTACATTTACAATCAAATATTGTCTTGTGATACAACATCCACATATTTTGATCATTCGCCTCTCAGCAATGGGAGATGTCGCTATGGTGGTTCCTGTGATAAGAGCCTTTATAAATCAGCATCCAAATTGTAGGGTGACGGTTGTTTCTAAGCC
>CATISV010000235.1 GCA_949541125.1 Flavobacterium sp. SCGC AAA160-P02 | reverse complement strand
TTTCTACCATTTCTAGCAGCTCTTCTAGATACTGACCAAGTTCCCCAACCAACTAAAGCAACTTTACCACCTGATTTTAAAGTAGAAGTTACATTTGATGTTAATGATTCTAAAGCCGCTTTAGCAGCTGCTTTTGAAATTCCTGCATCCGCAGCCATAGCATCGATTAAATCTGATTTGTTCATAATAAAAAGTATTTAAAAATTAATTGTTATTTTTTGCATATACACTAAACAAATATAGATGGATTAAGGCTTCACGCAAGTTTGTACCTCAAAAAAAGGTCTTTTTGTTAATAAAACAGTCTAAATTGTTAATAAAGCAGTGTTTTTTTAATAAAAAAACGATGAATCTACCACTAATAGTGGCTTTAGGACATTTTGGCATCTGAAGAAAAAGAAAAACCGTTTAAAAGACTTTTGGCATCTAATTTTTTCTTTCCAGAGATTTTAATTTCATCAATATAAATATAACCACCAAGGACGGCTACTTTTATATTTTTTTTGGAAGAAATGATTTTTCCAATACTATCCTTATGAGTCATTATTTCTTTTCTTACTTTATATAACTTTACAGAAGTTTCTGAGCCATTATTTTTCATTTCTGACCATGCACCAGGGAAAGGATTTAATCCTCTAATGTGATTGTATATTGTATTTAAAGACTCATTCCAATTAATTTTACAGTTTTCGGGATAAAGTTTCGGAGCCATTTTTATATTTATTTGCTCTTGTTTTTGAGTAGTTACAGTCCCTTTTTTTATATAAGATATCGTTTCAGAAACTAAATCTGCTCCTAAATTCATAAGTCTATCGTGTAACTCTCCAACAATTTCATCCTTATGTATTGCAATTTCTTTTTGAAGTATAATTTCTCCTGTATCAATTTTTTCATCAATAAAGAATGTTGTAACACCTGTTTTATTTTCTCCATTTATGATGGCCCAATGAATAGGTGCAGCCCCTCTATAAGAAGGTAACAATGAAGCATGTAAATTAAAGGTGCCGTATTTTGGTATTTTCCAAACCACTTTTGGCAACATTCTAAACGCCACCACAACTTGAAGATTTGCATGTAAATTTTTTAATTTTGAAATAAAATCATCTTTTTTTAGGTTTGATGGTTGTAATAAGTATAAGTTTTTTTCTATTGCATATTTTTTAACGGCAGATTGATGTAACTTTCTACCCCTTCCTGCTAGTTTGTCAGGAGCTGTAATAACTCCAACAATATTATGTTTTTCTGCCACCAACTTTTTTAGTATTGCTAGAGCAAAGTCGGGTGTTCCCATAAATACTATTCGAAGACTTCTCATAAAAGAAAAAATTTATTAGTATCACTTAGACCAATTCTGTCTTTAGATAATAGATATCGTAAATGTATTAAAATAGAACTTTCATCTGAATTTAAAAGAGCTATTATTTCATCTTGTGATATTTCCTTCTGTTTTTTAAAAAGATCTAATATTTGTTGTTCTATACCTTTTGGATTTTTATTTTTTTTTGAAATACATACATCACAAATTTTACATTTGGATACTTCTTTCTCTCCAAAATAATTTAATAGTTGAATATTTCTACACACTTTATTATTATTAATAAAGATAACTAGCTCTTTGGCTTTTATAGTTTGTTGAGTCGTATAATTAAGTATAGTTTTAGAAATCTTGTTTATAGTTTTGTCATCTTCTCTTGGAAGAAGGAACATTAATTCTTGATCTTTATTAGCCTCTGTATACTTCAATATATTTATTTCATCTAGTTTTTTTAGCTCTTTTTTAATCTGTGAAGAATTCGTGTGGATTCTTTTTGCAATATCAAATTCATTAATTTTAGTTTCTTTATGAAAAACACCTACATAGCTTCTAAGAATACAATCGATTAATTTTTTAGAAAACTCTCTCTTATATTTATAATTGAGAAGTTGTTTACTTGATAGGATAAATAGGATTGAAGATTTTTGGTTGAATTTATTACTGATTTCAACAATACCATTATTTTTAAGTATTTGGACAATGGTAAATGTTTTTTTTTGTTGTAGTTGGTATGTATCACAAAAAGTAAAAAAGTTAAAATTAAATGGAGTCTTAATATGTTCTCCCTTCGCAATTTGAAAATATTGATATAGCTTCTGATGGACTTCTTTAATTTCTTTAATTGTTGGAATATTGTTAAGAGAATTTCTTTTGTAAGCTATGATATCATTCTTGTTTTGTAAAACCACAGAAAATGATTTTTTTCCATTTCTTCCAGCTCTTCCAGCCTCTTGCACATAGTTCTCAATACTATTAGGTAAGTCTAAATGGACAACCACTTTTACATTGGGTTTATCGATACCCATTCCAAATGCATTGGTGGCCACCATAATTAATTTTTCTTCTTTTACCCACGAGTCAAATGCCTTGGATTTATCATCCGAAGACATTCCACCATGATAAAATGTTGATGAGTATCCTTTGTTATTTATAAAAGTAGAAATATCTTCAGTCTTCCTTCTTGAGTTGGTATATATAATTGTGGGAAATGGGTTTTTTTTCAAAATCTGTTCTAATTTCCCTAGTTTATTTTCTAATGTGATGATTTGGTAGGCTACATTATTTCTAAAGAATGAATTTTTAAAGACAGATACATTATTTAAATCTAAATTTTCTATGATATCTACCATTACTTTTTTTGTAGCACTAGCGGTTAAAGCAATCATATTAACTTTTGGAAGTATTCCCCGTATTTTTTTTATTTGTCTATAAGAGGGTCTAAAATCATGGCCCCATTCAGAAATACAATGAGCTTCATCAACAGCAATTAAATTAATATTAATTTCTTTTATTTTTTGTAATATGAATTCTGATTGTAATCTTTCTGGTGAAATATATAAAAATTTGGAACTCCCATATTTTAGATTGTCAAATAAGCTGACGATTTCGTCAATTGTTGAGTTTTGTTTAATAGTTATGGCTTTAATCCCCTTTCGATCGAGGTTCTCTATCTGATCTTTCATTAAAGAAATAAGAGGTGATATTACCAAGCAAACCCCATCCTTAGAAAGAGCAGGTATTTGATAACAGATTGATTTTCCACCACCAGTGGGAAGCAATGCCAATACATCTTTATTTTCTAACACCTTCTCAATAATCTCTTTTTGAGAGCTCCTAAACGAAGAATGTCCCCAATATTTTTGTAAGATTTTTTGTGATTGTATCATGCATTTTCTTTGAGCCAATTAAGAATGAACTCTGTTCTTTTCTCGACGGAATTAAATGGTACTTCTATGATAGAATAACCAAACTCTCTATATACTTTTTGAAGATACTGATCAATCATCAAAGATTCTTTAAAATTTTCATACCGTTCGTTATCTGTTTTATAAATTTCTTTCCATGGTTTAAAAATGAATATATAATCATAGGTATACAGTAAGCTTTTCTCCTTCAAATTGGATGGATAGTCTTTTTTAGCATATTCCATGTATGCCTGAATATCGGGTAACCCTCTATCAAAAAAAACAAATTCAGCCTTTGAATTACTAGCATTTATGTATTGTTCTTCTCTACCTTCGAATAACAGTTTACTAAATAAAAACGGATCGGTCAAAAATAATTGTTGAATTCTATTCTGTTGAGCTTTTAAGGTAATTTCTCTTGAAATCTCAGGCATGCAAAAGAATCCTTTACTCTTAAGGTCATTAATTACCGATGTTTTGCCTGTCCCTGGCCCTCCAATAAGAACAATTTTTTTCTGCATAAAACAAAAATATAGTATTAATTTATTATAATGATAGAATGATGTAATTTTGTATACGTTTCTAAAAATAAAAAGACGAAATCGCTATCATGAAAGATACAGAAGGTTTTTATAAAAAATTAAAGATTCAATTGGATGAAACAACTAAGTTTCCAACAGATTATTTGTATAAATTTATAGTTTTAGTTGAAGGAAATCAGTTTGATCAAATTCAAAAAATATTTGATAATAAAAAAGCAGTAATAACAACAAAAAAATCTAAAAAAGGAAAATATATTAGTGTTTCCATAGTTATTAAATTAGAAAATTCAAACGAAGTAATTTCGTATTACAAAAAAGCTGAAAAAATAAAAGGAATCATTTCATTATAACCTCATGAAAAAAAATATTTTATTCTTCGTATTATTTACATTCTCATTTAATCTTTTTTCACAAAAAGAAACTAAAATATTAGCTACTATTAATGGAGAACCAATTTTGGTATCAGATTTTAAAAGAATTTATGAAAAAAACTTAAACGTCATTGATAATGAAGAGGCGAAAGATGTTGAAAAGAACTTAGAATTATTTATCAATTTTAAATTAAAAGTAAAGGATGCATTTCAATTGCAACTCGACACATTACAATCCTACAAGAGAGAAATTGAAACCTATAAAAATCAATTGATAGCTCCATATCTTCAGGATAAAAATCATTTTAACTCTCTTATTAAAGAAGCTTATGATAGAACTAAAACTGAAGTTAGGGCAAGTCATATACTTATTAGACTTCCAAAAAATCATTCGCCTGAAGATACTCTTAAGATTTACAATAAAATAATGGAAGCAAGAAAGAGAATATTAGATGGTGAATCCTTTGATATTGTGGCTAAACAAGTTTCAGAAGATCCTTCCGCTCAAAAAAATGGTGGTGATTTAGGTTATTTCTCTGCATTTAAAATGTTATACGAATTTGAAGATGTGGCTTACAAAACAGAACTAAATAATGTATCAGAACCTTTTAAAACTCGATATGGATATCATATACTAAAAAATACTGGGTCTAGACTTTCCAAAGGCGATGTACAAGTTGCTCATATTGTAGTTGCAGATACCACCGCAAATGGGAAGCTAAAAATTGATGAAGCATATTCTAAACTACGAGAAGAAGTTCCTTTTAAAGTAATAGCCCAGCAATATTCTGATGATGTGAATACAAAAAACAAAGGTGGTGTTTTGCCAAAATTTGGGTCTGGAAGAATGGTAAAACCATTTGAAAAAACAGCTTTTTCATTGCAATCAGTAGAAGAGGTAAGCAAACCATTTAAGACTCGATATGGATGGCATATTATTAAGTTATTAAAGCAATTTCCTATTGTATCATTTGAAGAAATGAAGGAAGATATTACTAGTAAAGTTCGAAATACAGGTAGAGAAAGTCTATCTGACAAGGTAGTATTAAACAGATTAAAAAAAGAGTATATAATCGAAGTTGATGAATCAGCTAAGAAAGTTTTTAAAAGAAAAGATATTAGAAATATATCTAAAGATTCTCTACAAAATACGCTCTTCACGATCAATGAGAAAAAAATTATTCAAAGTGATTTTTTATCATATTTATTAAATAAAAGAAATATCTCCATGGATGTTTTATTTAATGATTTTATGGATAGAGAAATTTTAACCTATTTTAAAGAAAATTTAGTAGATACAAATACTGATTTTGCCCATACTCTTTTAGAATATGAGGAGGGTTTATTACTTTTTGAATTAATGCAACAAAAAATATGGAATATATCTTCCGATACAATTGCGTTAAAAAACTATTTTGAGTCCAATAAAGAGAATTATAAAAATAGGGAGTTAGAATCGGTTAAAGGTAAAGTTATGAATGATTTCCAAACTCATCTTGAAGAAGATTGGATTCAAACACTTCGTGCCAATAATTCCATAAAAATCAACAAAAAAGTATTGAAAAAACTGATAAAATATTATCGTAAAGAATCTTGAAAAACTTTTTTTATATACTGCTAATCCTTTTAATTTATTCTTGTGAGTCTCTAGGTTTACAAAAGAAAGAAGCAATGGCTGAAAAAATAATTGCCAGTGTTTATGATAATAAATTATATAAAGAAGATGTTGAGTTTATGTTGCCAAAAAATGTAGACTCTAAAGATAGTATTATATTAATAAGAAGTATTATTAATAGTTGGGCAATAAAGGAATTGTTTTTAAAAAAAGCAGAGGAGAATAATTCTCAAAATGAGAATTCAGAAATAAATACATTAGTAAGAGAATATAAACAAGCACTTCTTATAAATGGTTACAAGGAGAGACTAATTAAACAACAATTAGATACAGTCCTGGAGCAAAAAGAGATTGAAGATTATTACCATCTTAATAGTAATAACTTTAGATTAAATGAAGAACTAATAAAAGTTAGGTATCTCCATTTTTCTAATGATTTAATTGATACTAAAGAAGTTGTTTCTTTTTTTAAAAAAGGAACTACGGAAGACCTTGAAGAATTAGAATTAAGACAGTTAAGTTTTAAATCAATGATGTTAAATGATTCTATTTGGACTCCTTTAGAAAATGTTTTGTTAAAAACACCATTTTCAAGACTAAATTTGTTAAAAAAAACCAAATTCATTAAAAAAGAAGATTCATTAGGTTTATATTTGGCTGCTGTAGAGGATGTTCTATTAAGGAATGACATAGCTCCATTGAGTTATATTGAGCCAACAATAAAACAGATGATTTTACACCAAAGAAAATTACAATTAATTAGAGATATAGAAAAAATAATAATAAAAGATGCAATTCAAAATAAAAGTTTTAAAATCCATTAGTTTCGTTCTGTTTTTATCATTTTTCATTCAAGTACCTGCACAAAAAATTAAAATTGACGGAGTTGGAGTAGTAGTTGGAAAAAATATTGTATTAGAATCAGATATCGAAAAATTTAAATTAGAAATAGAGAATAGTAGTGAAGGTAAAATTGAAATTTCTGATTGCGAAATGTTAGAACAATTAATGTTACAGAAGTTACTAGCTCATCATGCCGTAGTTGATAGTATTGTAGTTTCTGATGCAGAAATAGAAAGCCAAGTAGAGAGAAATATACAGTTTTTTAGTCAAGAATATGGAAGTATAGAAAAAGTCGTAAAAGCTTATGGATTTAATGATATCGAAGATTTAAAAAAAGAACTTTTTGGTATTGAAAAAGAAAACTATCTAATTCAAAGGGAGCAAAGTAAAATCACAGAAAATATAGATGTAACTCCGGAGGAGGTGAGAATTTATTTTAACGGACTTAAAGAAAAAGGAGAATTGCCTGAATTTCCTGCAGAAATACAATTAGCACAATTAGTGATTAATGCTGAAGCTACTCAAGAAGAGTTAGATAGAATTGTAAAAAAATTATTGCAAATTAAGAAAGAAATAGAGGGGGGAGCAAGTTTCAAGATGAAAGCGATTATTAATTCTAATGATCCAGGAGTTACACAAAATGGTGGAAAATATTCGATTAATAAAGAGAGCCCTTTTATTAAAGAGTTTAAAGAAACAGCTTTTTCTTTAGATGTTAATCAAGTATCTGAACCTTTTAAATCTATGTTTGGGTATCATATCATTCAACTACATGAAATAAAGGGAAATACCAGAATTGCCTCTCATATTTTAATTCAACCAGAAATTCCACAAGAAAAACTTGATGAAACAAAAGCCAAAGTAGAACAGATAAAAAAAGACATTCAAAATGGTGTTCTCACTTTTGAAGAAGCAGTAAAAAAATACTCTCAAGATAAAGATACTAAAAATAATGGAGGCTTAATAGTAAACCCTTATTCTGGAGAATCAACCTTTGATTTAACTAGAATGGATCCTGCATTATATGCAAGGGTAAATAATTTACAAAAAGGTGAAATGTCTGACGTTTTTTATGATGAAGAAAGAGGTGGTAAGAAAATGTATAAGGTAATGATTATGAAAGATAGAACGAATACGCATATTGCCGATATGCTAGATGATTACGTAAAAGTTCAGAGTTTAGCTCTCCAAAAGAAAAAACAAGAAACTATTGCAAAGTGGTCTAGGGAAAAAATTGGAGATACTTATATTAAAATTAGTGATGATTTTCAAAAATGTAAGTTTAAAAAAAATTGGAAAAAAGAAACTTCTAACTAATGTCTGATGTAGCTGCTATTGATAATCTTGTAGTTAAATTTCAGGATTTAAAAACAGAGATAGGAAAAGTAATTATTGGTCAAGAACAAGCTGTTAATTATGTTTTATTATCTGTTTTTTGCGGAGGCCACTCATTATTAATAGGAGTACCAGGACTGGCAAAAACATTATTAGTTCACTCTGTTTCAAATGCTTTAGGGTTGAATTTTAAAAGAATTCAGTTTACACCAGATTTAATGCCTTCAGATATATTAGGAAGTGAAATTTTGAATAAGGAAAGGGAATTTACATTTATCAAAGGACCTATTTTTTCAAATATCATTTTGGCAGATGAAATAAACAGAACACCTCCAAAAACACAGGCTGCCTTATTAGAGGCCATGCAAGAAAAATCTGTTACGATTTCAGGAAATCATTATCGTCTAGCATTGCCATTTCTAGTTTTAGCAACTCAAAATCCTATTGAACAAGAAGGAACATATCCTCTTCCAGAAGCTCAGTTAGATCGTTTTATGTTTTCTATTAATCTAGAGTACCCTAATTTTGAGGAAGAAGTCATTGTCGTAAAAAACACGACAACGAATATTGTTTCCCAAGCAACTGAGATACTGTCATCAAAAGATATTTTAGAGATTCAACAATTAATTAGAAAAGTTCCTGTAGCAGATAATGTCATACAATATGCGGTAGCTCTTGTTGGGAAAACAAGACCAAAAAGTTCAGAAGCTACAGCTTTAGTTAAGAAATATGTTGATTGGGGAGCTGGACCAAGGGCCTCTCAAAACCTTATTTTAGCAGCAAAGGCAAATGCTGCTGTAAAAGGGAAATATTCTCCCGATATTGAGGACGTTAAGGCAGTATCAATTCCTATATTATCTCATAGAATTGTTAAAAACTACAAAGCTGAAGCCGAAAATATAAGTGTTTCTGATATTGTGAAGTCTTTATTATAATTCTTCTACTTCAAAAAAGCTAAAGACATTACCTCCATATTTTTTTGAATAGCGAAAAAAAATATTTTCAGATAAAACCATATGTTTTGAATGCTCCAAAATAAGTAGACCATTTTTATGTAATAGTTTTCGTTCAAAAACAAGATTAACAATCGTTAAATACTTTTCTATATCCATGTTATATGGAGGGTCTGCAAAAATAATATCTGCTCTTAAAGGTGTTTTTTCTAAGAATTTAAAAACATCCATTTTATAGGATTTTATTGTAAAGTCAAACTCATCTGATGTTTTATTAATAAATTTGATACAATTATAATTATTGTCAACTGCATGAATATTTTTAGAGCCTCTTGAAGCAAATTCAAATGAAATATTGCCTGTTCCAGAAAATAAATCAATTACAGAGATATCATTAAAATAATAGTGATTGTTTAAAATATTAAATAATGATTCTTTTGCAAGGTCTGTCGTTGGTCTTACAGGTAATTTTTTTGGAGCTCTTATTTTTCTTCCTTTTTGTTTTCCAGAGACAATTCTCATCCTAATAAGATAAAGTTTGAATGTTTAGTAAAAGTGTCTTGAGAATTAAAAATGGTGTTTTGGGAATTTAAAAAGTTGATATTTCTAACATAATTATATAAAATTTTGTAGTTGTCAGAGCTGGAGTCTATAGCTCCAATAAGAGTTACCATTGTATCTTCGGGATCTAATTCTAGTTGCTCTAAGGTAAATAAAATATAGTAGATAAAATCTTCTTTTGTTTCGTAGTCAAAAATATTATAAAAAAGAAGTTTAGACTTTTTGAAAACCACAATATCAAAGATACTCTTACTTACATGTACAAAGAAATTAACTTCAGATTCAGTATTTTTTAAAAATAGTTTTTCTAATAGTATGCTTGAGTGATGTCTATATTCAAACTCACCGAAGTTTTGAAAAAGAAAATTATTGATATTAACATATGGTATATAGACATTTTTACTTTCCATAAAATCTAAAGTATCATATACAATCAAATCTGTAGAAATTGTCCTGATAGAATATTTTAAATAATTTTTTAAGGAACTTTCATTGAAATATTCATTTGGGACTAAACTGTTCAGATTGTTCTGGTGAATTACAGTAACAGTTTCAAAATCTTCTTGCAATGATTTTTCATTTTCAAAAACTTGTTGAATTTTATTTAGAATTAATTCTGGAGAATTTATAGCTTCCAAAAACTGATAAGAGGAAAAGTTATATACCTCATTATTACTGTTACAGGCGCAAAAAGAAAATCCATCCAAACTGAATTGGATGGATAATTTTTTTTTAAAGGTGTCCTCTATTTTTTTATTTATCGTTTTCTTCTCCACGATCTGCTTTGTCGTATGATGGTGGCCAATTACCACCTGTAGTTACTTCACTGAGAGAGCCTACAGAAACATATTCACCTTTAATTTGGTCAGTTTCTATTGCTTCCATTTCTTGCTTTACAAGAGAAGCGTCCATTCCTTTTAAAATATCTTTTTTTTCTGTTCTAGCTTCAAAAACAGGTACTCTCAATCCAGGAATTTTTTCAACCTCACCAATTACAAGTTCAAACTGTTTACCTTCGACTCCAGGTACATCAAACATATTCGTATAATTTTTTCCTTCGAAACTATTAAGTACGGATTCATATCCAATAGTATCTAAAATTCTTTTTTCAACAGGAACCATAACAGGCTGCCATCTAGTTCCTTTGTTCACCTGAAAAACAGTATCTCGTGTTTCAGTAATTGCAAATTGAGCAGTATCAATAAATTGAATCAATCCTTCTTTACTATCTGTGTATTTTCCATTCACTTGATAGAATGCCAACTCAGCATCTCTAATTATTTTAAGATTTTGAATTACTTTGGCAAATTTTACTCGTTTGTCCTGATTAAAGTTTATGGGTTTCATAATCCCATCATAAATTTTATAAACTAAAATAACGGACACAATTAAAAGAAAAATAGAAACCATCCATTTATGTTTTAACGGTAAATATTTTACTAATAAATAAGCAAAACCAAATGTTGCGATAATAGCTAAAAGAATCGATATAATCATTTTATATTTTTTTTCAGGTGTAGCAAATCTACAATTTTTTTTTAATGATAAAAACTTTTATGTACAAATCCACGTATCTTTAATGCTTTAAATTTTACATGTTAAAAAAAGCCTCAGATTTTCATAAAGAACTTTTACAAAAGTTTCCATATCTACCTACCTCTAAGCAGTCAGAATTATTCTTGTTATTAGTAGATTTCATATTTGCTGAAGATAAAAATTCATTGTTTTTAATAAAAGGCTATGCTGGAACCGGAAAAACTACTATCATAAGTACCTTGGTTCACAATTTATCGAAAGTTAAAAAGAAAGCTGTTTTATTGGCTCCTACTGGTAGGGCTGCAAAGGTAATGTCAGGCTATTCTAAAAGACAAGCTTTTACTATACACAAGAAAATTTATTTCCCTAAAAAAAAACAAAATGGATCTGTAGACTTTGTATTACAGCCAAACAAACATACCCATACTATTTTTATTATAGACGAAGCTTCAATGATTCCTGATCAACCCCAAAATGGAAAACTTTTCGAAAAAGCTTCTTTATTAGATGATCTAATTTCCTATGTTTATTCTGGATATCAATGTAAGTTAATACTCATTGGTGATACTGCTCAACTACCTCCCGTTAAATTAACCTTAAGTCCAGCCTTAGAAGAAGATCTTTTAGCAGTACAATATCGTAAAAATGTAAAAAAAATAGAATTAGATGAAGTTACTCGTCAGCATGAAAAATCTGGAATATTAGCGAATGCCTCAGTATTAAGAAACTTTATAGAATATAATGCTAATAATTTTCAATTTGATTTGGGATATCCTGATATTATACGTTTGATTGATGGTTATGATGTAGAAGATGCAATTACTGAATCCTATAAAAACGGTAGATTAGAGGATACTGCTTTGATCGTTTTATCTAATAAAAGGGCGAATCAGTATAATCAACAAATTCGTTCTCAAGTTCGTGGTCAAGAAAATGAAATTACTACAGGAGATTATATTATGGTCGTAAAAAATAATTATTTCTGGTTACAAGATTCTTCTGAAGCTGGTTTTATAGCCAATGGAGATATTTGTGAAGTTATGCGAATTAATGCAATTAAAGAATTATATGGTTTTCGTTTTGCAGAAGTAGAAGTTAGAATGATAGATTATCCAAGTCAGCAACCTTTTGAAACAGTTTTGATTTTAGATACCCTTAACAGTGGAACTCCCTCTTTAACTTATGAGGAGTCAAATCGATTATATGAGGCAGTAAAAGAAGATTATGCAAATGAAAAATCTTCATATAAACAACTCTTGGCTGTTAAAAAGAATAAATTTTTTAATGCGCTACAAGTAAAATTTTCCTATGCAATTACCTGTCATAAATCTCAAGGAGGACAATGGAAAACCGTTTTTGTTGAACAACCATATTTTCCAGATGCGTCATCTAGAGAATATCTAAGATGGTTATATACAGCTATTACAAGAGCTGAAGATAAATTATATCTGATTGGTTTTCAAGATAAGTTTTTTCAATAATAGTAGAGTAAAAGATAAAATAAAGCTGTAATTAAAAGATGAAGATTTATATTGTGTTAAAAAAAAGTAATATTTTTACTCTAACATAATTTTTTAGATGTCATCACCAAAACCAACATTAGAAGCAAAAGATTTTTTAGCATCTAGATCACCTCAGGAACTTCTTTCAATTTTGAAGGAAAAAGAAATTCCACATCAAAAAGTTCTGGATGTTCTTGATTACGAAAAGCAATTAAGATACTTACAAATAGAATTGGTAAAATTACAGCAATGGGTCTTAAAGCATAATAAAAGAGTTGCTATTGTATTTGAGGGTAGAGATGCTGCTGGAAAAGGAGGAAATATAAGACGATTTATGGAGCATCTAAATCCAAGATCTTCTAGATTAGTGGCTTTAAATGTACCTACTAGTGTAGAAAAAGGTCAATGGTATTTTCAGAGGTATATAAAAGAGCTTCCAAATCCAGGAGAAATAGTATTTTTCGATAGAAGTTGGTATAATAGGGCTGTTGTAGAACCAGTGATGGGTTTTTGTTCTGATTTAGAATATAAAGAATTTTTGTTGCAAGTCCCAGAATTTGAACATATGTTATATGAAGATGGCCTAATTATCATAAAATTTTGGCTTTCCATTTCTAAAGAAGAACAACTTAAACGTTTTAATGCTAGAAATGAAAATCCTCTTAAAAGATGGAAGTTTAGCTCTGTAGATAAAAAAGGACAAGTATTTTGGGATACCTACACACATTACAAAGAAGAAATGTTTAGTAAAACCCATACGTCTTATTGTCCTTGGATGATTATTAAAACAAATCGTAAAAAAACAGCTAGACTAGAGGCTATGCGATATGTACTTTCTAAGTTTGATTACAAGGGTAAAAATGATGCTTTAACAACATTAATTCCAGATCCTAACGTGGTTATGCGCTATTATAGATCTACATCTAAAATAGACTAATTATGGATAGAGAATTATCTTCTTCAGAGTTGAAAAAATTGCAATCAACAAAAGCTTTAATTACACTTTTATCTAAAGAGTCAATCAATATAGAAAGAACCTTACGATATTTAGATTATGAAAGGAAACTTATTAAACTTCAAATAGAAGTTATTAAGTTACAAACCTGGGCTATTCAAAATAATGAAAGAATTATTGTGATCTTTGAAGGGAGAGATGCTGCAGGAAAAGGTGGGGCAATTAGAAGAATTGCTGAAAGAATTAACCCCAGAAATATAAGAATTGTTGCACTACAAAAACCAACTGAAGATGAACAAACTCAATGGTATTTTCAGAGGTATATACAACAATTTCCAAAAGCAGGAGAAATGGTGTTATTCAACAGGAGCTGGTATAATAGAGCTGTTTTAGAACCTGTAAATGGATTTTGTACAGATCAACAATATAAAATGTTTATGGGGCAAGTAAATGAATTTGAAAGAATGATTTTAGAATCAGGAATTCATTTAGTTAAAATCTATATGTCTATTTCAAAAAAAGAGCAAGCAAAACGATTTGAGGAATTAAAAAGTGACCCCTTAAAACAATGGAAAATGTCTCCTGTTGATGAAAGAGCACAAGAATTATGGGATGATTACACAAAATATAAACAAGCGATGTTTGATGTAACGAATACGGATAAATCATCTTGGAAAGTAATCAAAGCGAACAGAAAAACAGAAGCAAGAATAAATGCAATTAATTATCTATTAAAGATGATTCCTTACGATAAGGACATAAAAATATAATTAATTTTATAAAATATTTTTGACTTCATTATAAAGAAAATACATTTCGGCAGCAACTTCTTTGTTCGTTTGTAAATAAGTTGCCTCTTGATTAGGTGAATCATCCGAATGTTTTGGGTCTTTGTAAGGGAGGTGAAATCGATGGATTGCTTCTGGAATTAAAGGACAATTTTCATCAGCATTATTGCAAGTTGTTAAGACTAAATAAGGAGTTTTATTTATAGAATGGTCATACATTTTTGAAAAGCCTATCAATGACTTCTTAGCACCATTAAAAGAAATTTCGTACATGGGATTTAGATGAGAAAATTCTTTAATGGTAAAAATAAAACCAGCATCTTTTAGTGTTTTACAAGTATTTTTATGAAACTCAGTCACTTCTGTACCCCCAGAAAGTGCATTAATATTTAAATCAAAATAATGTGAAGCAAAGAAGGTCCAAACTTGACCAAGTTGACTTCTTCTAGAGTTGTGAGTGCAGATAAAATTAATATTAATTTGGTGATTATAAAAAACGTAACTATCCGATATTTTATGAGCAATTTTTAATAAAAGTTTTTTTCTAACCTCATTAATAACAATATTTCTGTAAGAATTTTCAAAGAAATTTTTTAGCTTATTGGTATTAGTTTTGATCATCTTCTTACTTTTGTGTCAAATGTACTATAAGAAAAAAAATAATCTATTAAGTAAAGGTTAATAATGTGTTTTAAAATTGGCCAGCAAGTAGCGGTATTGGATGATACCTTACAAGGGGTTATTGTAAATATTGATAATCAGGTCATTGACATTAAAGATATCGATGGAATGATTTACCAATACAGTAAAAGAGAATTAGTAATTGTTCAACAAGACCAATATCAATTATCTAAATATTCAGATATCAATAATCCACTGTTAAATGAAAAATTAATAGATAAAAAAAAGAAGGAAAGTAATTTTAAAAAAGAAAAAAAAGAAGTAATTTTAGAAATAGACTTGCATATCAATCAATTGATAAAAAGCACTAAAGGAATGAATAATTTTGAGATGCTTTCACTTCAATTAGAAACAGCAAAAAGAAAGATTGAGTTTGCAATATCTAAGCGTATTTCAAAAATTGTATTCATACACGGAGTAGGGGAAGGAGTTCTAAAAAATGAACTTCATTATTTATTAGGGAGATACCCTGTTAGCTTTTATGATGCACCCTATAAAAAATATGGTCTTGGTGCTACAGAGGTTTATATTTACCAGAATCCAAAGTAGTATAAATACTTTTACATTATGAAAAAAGTTTATTTAGATAATGCCGCAACAACACCAGTAGA
>CATISV010000234.1 GCA_949541125.1 Flavobacterium sp. SCGC AAA160-P02 | reverse complement strand
CAAACATTATCAGATAAATAAATTAGCGCACTAATAAACTAAATAATAAAAATTTTTAAAACAATTGAAATGGCAGATTTAAAAGATTTCGCAGAACAATTAGTTAACTTATCAGTAAAAGAAGTTAATGAGTTGGCCGGTATTTTAAAAGAAGAGTACGGTATTGAACCTGCAGCAGCAGCTGTTGCAGTTGCTGGACCAGCAGCTGGAGGGGGAGATACGGCTGAGGAGAAAACAGAATTTGATGTAATCTTAAAAGCGGCTGGTGGTTCTAAACTAGCAGTTGTAAAGTTAGTTAAAGAATTAACTGGTTTAGGGTTAAAAGATGCTAAAGGTATCGTTGATAGTGCACCTGCACCAATTAAAGAAGGTGTTTCCAAAGACGAAGCAGAGGGTCTTCAGAAATCCTTAGAAGAAGCAGGAGCTGAGGTTGAGCTTAAATAAGCTTTAACATATCAAACAAACTAAGGTTTAGGTACTGAGATTTTTAATTCTCAGACCTAAACCATTTTGTGTATACATTCGTTCTTAATTAAATTCAGATTTTAATCAAAAAAACATTCTCATTTGGCAACGAAAAACACTACTGAAAGAATAAATTTCGCAACTTCAAAACTTGGAACAGAGTATCCTGATTTCTTAGATATTCAAGTAAAGTCTTTTCAAGATTTTTTCCAATTACAAACAAAAGCTGAAGAGCGAGGTGAAGAAGGTTTATATAAAACCTTCATGGATAATTTTCCAATTACAGATACACGTAATAATTTTGTACTAGAATTTTTAGACTACTTTGTAGATCCACCTAGATACAGCATTCAAGAGTGTATAGAAAGAGGATTGACACATAGCGTACCTCTAAAAGCACGTCTAAAATTATATTGTACTGATCCAGAACACGAAGATTTTGAAACAATAGTTCAAGATGTGTATCTTGGAACAATACCGTATATGACAAACTCAGGTACCTTTGTAATTAATGGTGCTGAAAGAGTTGTAGTATCTCAATTACATAGATCTCCAGGGGTATTCTTTGGACAATCTTACCATGCAAATGGTACAAAATTATATTCTGCAAGAGTCATACCTTTTAAAGGTTCTTGGATAGAATTTGCTACAGATATCAATCAAGTGATGTATGCTTATATTGATAGAAAGAAAAAACTACCTGTAACCACTTTGTTCAGAGCTATTGGTTTTGAAAGAGATAAGGATATTTTAGAAATTTTTGATTTAGCAGAAGAAGTTAAAGTATCAAAAGCAGGATTAAAAAAAGTTTTAGGTAGAAAACTCGCAGCAAGAGTTCTTAAAACTTGGTTTGAAGATTTTGTAGATGAAGATACAGGAGAAGTTGTGTCGATTGAGCGTAATGAAATTATCTTTGACCGCGATACAATTATTGAAAAAGATCATATTGAAGAAATTATTGAAGCAGGAGCCAAAACTATTTTACTTCACAAAGAAGATAATCAACAAGCAGACTATGCGATTATCCATAATACATTACAGAAAGATCCAACAAATTCTGAAAAAGAAGCTGTAGAACATATTTACAGACAACTTCGTAATGCTGAACCACCTGATGAAGAAACTGCAAGGGGAATTATTGATAAATTATTTTTTTCTGAGCAACGTTATAATTTAGGGGAGGTAGGACGTTTTAGAATGAATACAAAACTTGGTTTAGATATTGACATTGATCAAAAAGTATTGACTAAATTAGATATAATTACTATCATAAAATATTTAATAGAGTTAATTAATTCAAAGGCTGAAGTAGACGATATTGATCACTTATCGAATCGTCGAGTTAGAACTGTAGGTGAGCAACTAGCTAGTCAATTTGGTGTAGGTCTTGCTCGTATGGCGCGTACCATCCGTGAAAGAATGAATGTACGTGATAATGAAGTATTCACCCCTATAGATTTGATTAATGCAAAGACACTATCCTCTGTAATTAATTCTTTTTTTGGAACTAACCAATTATCTCAATTCATGGATCAAACAAATCCATTAGCAGAGATTACTCATAAACGAAGATTATCTGCACTTGGACCTGGAGGTTTATCAAGAGAGAGAGCAGGATTTGAAGTTCGTGATGTTCACTATACGCATTACGGTCGTTTATGCCCTATTGAAACCCCCGAGGGACCTAATATTGGATTAATTTCATCTCTATCTGTATTTGCGAAAGTAAATAACTTAGGGTTTATTGAAACTCCTTATAGAAAAGTAAATGAAGGATCTATTGATGTAGAAAAAAAGCCAATTTATTTAAGTGCGGAAGAAGAAGAAGGTAAGAAAATTGCGCAATCTAACTTAGAGTTGGATGAAAAAGGAATCATAGTAGGAGAAAAAGTAATTGCTCGTGAAGAAGGAGATTTTCCAGTAGTAACGAGAGATGCAATTGATTATATGGATGTTGCTCCAAATCAGATTGCCTCTATTTCTGCCTCTTTAATTCCATTCTTAGAACACGATGATGCTAACCGTGCCTTGATGGGATCAAATATGATGCGTCAAGCAGTACCTTTACTTCGTCCAGAATCTCCAATTGTTGGAACTGGACTAGAAAGAAAGGTAGCAAAGGACTCAAGAATCTTAATAAATGCGGAAGGAAATGGAGTTGTAGAATATGTTGATTCTAATAAGATTACTATCAAATATGATCGAACGGATAAAGAAAGACTAGTTAGTTTTGATTCTGATGAAAAAACATACAACTTAATCAAATTTAGAAAAACCAATCAAGGAACCTGTATCAACCTAAAACCTATTGTTAGCTCAGGTGACAGAGTTGTAAAAGGTCAGGTTTTATGTGAGGGATATGCAACTCAAAAAGGTGAATTAGCACTTGGAAGAAATATGAAAGTAGCTTTTATGCCATGGAAAGGGTATAATTTCGAGGATGCAATTGTTATTTCTGAAAAAGTTGTCCGTGAAGATATTTTTACATCAATTCATATTGATGAATATTCTTTAGATGTTCGTGACACTAAGCTAGGTACAGAGGAATTGACTAATGATATTCCAAACGTTTCTGAAGAAGCGACCAAAGATTTAGATGAAAATGGAATGATTAGGATTGGAGCAGAAGTAAATCCAGGGGATATTCTTATTGGTAAGATTACACCAAAAGGGGAATCTGACCCAACACCTGAAGAAAAACTATTGAGAGCTATCTTTGGAGATAAAGCAGGAGATGTAAAAGACGCATCTTTAAAAGCTTCACCGTCTTTAAGGGGAGTGGTCATAGATAAAAAATTATTTAAAAGGGCTGTCAAAGACAAGACTAAGAGAATCAAAGATAAAGAAGCAATAACTTCTTTAGAATCATCTTTTGTGTCTAAATTTGATGCTTTAAAAGAAAAATTAGTAGAGAAATTATTTCAATTAATAAGCGGAAAAACATCTCAGGGAGTATTTAACGACCTTGGGGAAGAAGTTTTACCTAAAGGTAAAAAATATACTCTTAAGATGTTAAATGCTGTTGAAGATTACATTCATTTAACTTCTGGAACTTGGACTACAGATGCTAAAATTAATTCACATGTTAGTGAATTAATACATAATTATAAAATTAAAGTAAATGATCTTCAAGGAGTATTACGCCGTGAGAAGTTTACTATTTCTGTAGGGGATGAATTACCAGCTGGAATTTTAAAGTTGGCCAAGATTTATGTTGCCAAGAAACGAAAATTAAAAGTAGGGGATAAAATGGCAGGACGTCATGGTAACAAGGGTATTGTTGCTCGTATCGTCCGTCAAGAAGATATGCCATTTTTAGAAGATGGAACACCTGTAGATATCGTTTTAAACCCTTTGGGTGTGCCCTCGCGAATGAATATTGGTCAGATTTACGAAACAGTTCTTGGTTGGGCTGGCCAGAAATTAGACAAAAAATACGCAACCCCAATTTTTGATGGGGCTTCTCTAGACGAAATAAATGACTTTACAGATGAAGCAAGTGTTCCAAGATTTGGACATACTTATTTATATGACGGTGGAACAGGAAAACGTTTTGATCAACCAGCAACGGTTGGGGTTATATATATGATCAAATTAGGGCATATGATTGAAGACAAAATGCATGCTCGTTCTATTGGTCCTTACTCGTTGATTACTCAACAACCACTTGGTGGTAAGGCACAATTTGGAGGTCAGCGTTTTGGAGAGATGGAAGTATGGGCATTAGAAGCTTATGGAGCTTCAAGTAT
>CATISV010000233.1 GCA_949541125.1 Flavobacterium sp. SCGC AAA160-P02 | reverse complement strand
CGTATAGGGGCTGATGCTGAAGCTTATAATGCCATAGAAGCTTTCAGGACTTTTGAAGGTTCTAGAGCAAAACGTATAGAAGAGGAAAAGAAAAAACAACAGGAACTTTTAGATTCTGTAGCCAATGGTTACGAAGAATCTTCTAGTGGCTTACGTTATAAAATTTTACAACATGGTGAAGGAAAACAAGCAACAAAAGGAGCCAATGTTTCTGTTCATTATAAAGGTCAATTATTAGACGGTACTGTTTTTGATTCTTCGTACAAGCGTAAAGAACCCATTGAATTTCCTGTTGGAGTTGGTCAAGTAATCGCTGGATGGGATGAAGGAATATTATTATTAAAAGTAGGTGATAAAGCTCGTTTTGTAATTCCATCCAATCTGGCATACGGAGAGAGAGGAGCTGGTGGAGTTATTCCTCCAAATGCCACTTTAATTTTTGATGTAGAATTGATGGATGTCAAATAAAAACATCAACATAACTATAAAAATTACATTCTAATATTAGTTGCCTCCACCTCTAAATCATTTTTCGCTGTTAAAGCAGATGAACTTAATGTGGTCCCAATTAAATCATTTGTCTCATAAGGATCTACAGATAAATTGTAAAACTCTTGACCACCATTTTCGTGTACAATTAATTTATAACTAGAATTTCTTATGGCGTAACTCACTCCATTAGAAGAACGTTCGGTATAAACAAACTCTCTTGTGGTCGCATTTGAGTCTGACAACAAATCATAAAAACTATGGCTATTATGAATCTCTTGAGTAGAAACTCCAGAAATTTCTGAAATCGTAGCAAATAAATCTGTTGTGTGAATCAATGCAGCTTCCCTCTCTCCCATCCTAGTTACTCCTAAGCCGGATATAACCATTGGGACATTTACCCCTCCTTGATAAATAGACCCTTTAGATCTCATGGCTATATATGGTAATTGTGTAACTTGATTTGGTGTTCCATTATCACCGATAAAAATAATAATGGTATTTGCTCTTTCTTCTGGTGTTAAACTATCAATCAATCTACCCATTTCAGTATCCATAGCTTCCACAGCTGATAAAAAATAGGGCAATGGGTTTGCATCGATAGATCCTTCGTCTGAAGGTAGGTTTCCTTGTGTATGTAAATTTGGTGGTGCCAAATGAAAAGGGGTATGAGGAGCATTGTAAGCCAACCATAAAAACCATGGTTTGGTTTGATTATCTAACCAATTAATAGCCAAATCAGTAAATTTTGTAGTAGTGTATTCTGTGGAATTTGTTGTTTGTCCATTTTCTACCAAATTCCAATTTGTATAGGATTGAACACCTCCTCGTAATAAACCAGCAAAATAATCAATACCCATAGTTTGGGGGTCTTGAATATTATTAGATAAATGCCACTTTCCAACAAGTGCAGTAGCATATTCATTTTCAGTATAAATATCTAAATATTCTTGAACAGAAGTTTCGCTAGTAGAGATATGATCACCTACCTCTAAAACTCCTGTTTTAAAACCATATTTACCTGTTAATATTGAAGCTCTTGTAGGTGAACATAATGGATAAGACCAAAGGTTATCAAATGTAATTCCGGAAGAAACTAAATTTTGTAAATTTGGCATGGTAGGCTTAATAGTTCCTTCCGTATAATTAGGAGTAGCATCTTTTCCGAAATCATCTGCAATAATTAATAAAATATTAGGTGACTCAGACAATACTGGGTCTGGTGTATCAGTATCTTCTATGGCTTCAGTAGATGAGTTACAGCTAAAAAAAAGGAAACTGCTCATCACTAATATATCTAAAAATAATGTTCTAAAATTCATTTTTAATTATTTATAGTAAGACTTTCATTTACTGTAAAAGTTTAATTAATCGATATAATATGAAAAAAGAAAGGATGTAAATAATTGTATGAAAGTAATTTAAAGATTAATAAAATTAATTATTTTTATAAAAATTTAAACTATGAAGTCTGCAAAAGAGTGGTTTAATGAATACGCTGATAGTCATCAAAATCCTGCGAATAAGATGATACACTATATCTGTGTTCCGATGATATTCTTTAGTATCTATGGTCTATTAATGTGTATTCCAAGCTCCTTTTTAGAAAATACTTTCGAATTATACAATCCTTTATTAGAAAATTGGGCAGCCATAGCTACTATAGGTATATCCGTTTTTTATATACGAATAGGTTTTTGGTATTGTATTCAAATGCTTGTATTTAGCCTTTTAGCAATTGTTGGAAATTACTGGTTAGGAAATCATTTAAACCTATTATATTCATCATTACTAATTTTTATTGTTGCTTGGATAGGTCAGTTCTATGGTCATCATCTTGAAGGTAAAAAACCTTCTTTTATAAAGGATATACAATTTCTACTGATTGGACCTCTTTGGGTGGTAAAAAAACTTAATTCAAAAAAATAACATCTCGTGTCAAAAGAAATCTCATTTGAGGACTTCCAGAAAGTCGATATTAGAAAAGGAACAATTGTTAAAGTAAACGATTTTCCAAAAGCTCGAAAACCTGCATATCAATTGCACGTTGATTTTGGAGATTTAGGAATTAAAAAGTCTAGCGCACAAATTACCGATTTGTACACCAAAGAAGAATTGCTTCATAAACAAGTAACTGCAATTGTTAATTTTAAACCTAGACAGATTGCTAACTTTATGAGCGAATGTCTCATATTAGGTGTTTATAATAAAAACGGGAATGTTGTTCTATTAGAATACTCGAAAGAAATTAAAAATGGTGAGCAGATTCGTTAAGAGTTATTATTACTAATTTTTTGGATTATTCAAAATAACCAAAGCACCGATTACTCCTGGAATCCACCCACAAAGAGTCAACAAAAGAATAATAAAAAAGGATCCACAACCTTTATCAATAATAGATAATGGTGGAAAAATAATTGCCAATAAAACTCTTAAAAAACTCACTGTTTCAATATCATAATTTAGAACTATCTAAAAAAACATTCTTTCATAGATTTCGTTACAAATGCATTATTTAATCATCTACATTTTATCTCCAAAGAAAATAGCATTCATCAATAATTTATTTGTTCCATACCAAAATGCTCTAAAGTTTGTATTATCAGTAAAAACGATTACTCTCCCCCTGCCCAATCGCTGAACTTTAAAAGGAACTGTATTTTTAATTGCCTTTGCATTTTCTCCAGATATATACCCACTCAACAATGGATTATTTGTATACTGAATAGGATTATTATAACTCTTTTTATCGGCTTTCATAAAAAGAGTTGTATTTCTAAATAAAGCAATTTTTGAATTTTTATATCCAAAATTTATAGGATGTGAACGATCTAAATCAGCCTCAAAAATTGCGCCTCCAATCACTTGAGCTCCATTTTTTAGAGATTTTTCCTCAAATGAAACCTCTTTGATAGAATCAATAATCGGTTTGACAAATTCTACATCTACCAACTTATTGTTTGCCATCCATTTGATTGCATTTCTATATCCAATTAAAGTTCCTCCATTTCGAACCCAATTTTTTAATTTCTCTATTGATTTT
>CATISV010000232.1 GCA_949541125.1 Flavobacterium sp. SCGC AAA160-P02 | reverse complement strand
TTTCTATCAGAAATAGAAGTCGAGCCTTCTCCTTTTTCGTAAAGCTCTAAAAATTCATCATATTGATCCATTGATGAAACAGTAAAAGTATCATTAAAATTTTTTGCAGCTGCTCTAATGAGTGAAATACCACCGATATCAATCTTTTCAACAATCTCTTGTTCAGTTCCTCCTGAGGCAACTGTTTTCTCAAAAGGATATAGGTCTACAATCACTAGATCAATTTGAGGAATTTGAAATTCTTTCATTTCTTTAAGATCGGACTCATTTTTAGACCTGTTAAGAATGCCTCCAAATACTTTTGGATGTAATGTTTTAACTCTTCCTCCTAAGATTGATGGATACGAAGTGATGTCTTCTACTGCAGTAACAGGGATCTCTAATTGTCTTATAAATTTTTCAGTTCCACCTGTTGAATATAGAGTTACATTGTTTTTGTGTAGTGCCTCTACAATTGGTTTCAAACCATCTTTATGGAAAACCGATATGAGTGCAGATTTAATGGGTTTTTTATCGCTCATTTTTTTGCTTGATTAAGCAAACAAATCTAGTAAATGTCTGTTGTTAAAACAATAAAATTATTATCTGAAATAAAGAAACTTATTCTGAATTTGTGAATAAAATTCTATTGAAAATATTTGAATAAATTTTGAATACTTATTTAATTAGGTTAGCAACCTTTAAACAAACAAATTCTAGTAATTCTTTATCATCGTCGCCAAAAGGATGAATCGTATGAGAGTCAATATCAATTTGACCAATATTAGTGCCATTAACAAATATAGGAATCACAATTTCAGACTTGACCTTCCAATTACAAGAAAGATAATTACCCTGCTTAGTAACATCTTGAACAATAAAATTTTCATTGCTAACAGCTACTTGTCCACAGATTCCTTTTCCAAATGGAATGATAGTATGATTGGTAGGTTCTCCAGCAAATTCTGCTAATTTTAATTCTTCTTTTTTTCCATTTCTAAAGTAAAATCCAACCCAATCGTAATAGGATATTTCATTTTCTAGAAAGTCACAAACTGCTTGTCTTTTTTGATGTATAGATTCATCAGACGAGACAATTTCTTCAATGATATTCTTGATTCTTTTGACGTTCATATTTTACTTTTATTTGTGTTTTGTTTAAGTTTTTACAAAATTAATTCAAAATTTCTATGAAAGACCCAAGAGATCTAAAAATAGTTTAACATAATTTTTAAAAATTCTATTGTATCTTTACCTAAGGAATGAAAAATCTATTTAGTAAACTAAGTTCAACGTTATTATCACTCATGGTGATATTTTCTTCAATGATGATTGTCGTTGATGAACATTATTGTGGTGAAACTCTTGTAGATGTTTCTTTTTTTGGAGTTGCTAAACATTGTGGGATGGATAAGATGGAGATGATCAGCTCTGAAAATATTGAGTTTAAAAAAAGCAATTGTTGTAAAGATCAACAAAGCTTTGTACAAGCTTCAGTTTTTAACAAAGAAAAGAATTTAAATAATCAGTATGATGATATTGATTTTTCATCTGTTAATTACTCTATTAATTTAGATATTTTTCAATCTCTTTCATCTGAAAAAGACTATAATTACAAGGATTTTTTACCGCCAGAAATCCATCAGAATTTTCAAATACTCTATCAGACTTTTTTAATTTGATTTTTTGACAATTATTCAAGCACCATATTATGGGTGTCTTTTATATTCACTTAAATCAAAAGAATCAATGAAAAAAAAGTTAATTTATATACTACTATTAGTACCATTCATATCGTTTTCTCAAGAAATTTTTAAAGGAATGATTATGGATAAAAACAATCCGAAAGGAAGCTCAGGTGTTTTTGGAGCTAATGTCTATTGGCTAAATACCTCTGTAGGAACAGTGACCGACGAAAAAGGGTGGTTTGAAATTCCTTATGATCCTACGTATAAAAAATTAATTGTCAGTTTTGTTGGTTATAAAAAGGATACACTCATTATCAATAATTTAGAACCTATTCATCATTTTTTGACACCAGAAAATGAATTGGATGAAGTTACAATTAAAAGTAAAAAGAAAGCAACTCAAAAATCATTTCTTCAAACTCAAAACGTTTTTACTGTAAATAGTGACGAACTGTTAAAAGCTGCTTGTTGTAATCTGGCGGAGAGTTTTGAAACAAATCCTTCAATTGATGTGAATTT
This sequence comes from Flavobacterium sp. SCGC AAA160-P02, assembly GCA_949541125.1. Taxonomy (GTDB): domain Bacteria; phylum Bacteroidota; class Bacteroidia; order Flavobacteriales; family Flavobacteriaceae; genus Polaribacter. The sequence goes on along the minus strand of CATISV010000232.1, from coordinate 21,024 downwards.
TTCAGATGCCTTAACTGGGACTCGTCAAATTCAAATGTTGGGATTAAAAAGTCCATACTTATTAATTAGTCAAGAAAATATTCCTTCTATTCGAGGGGCGGCCCAGGTTTTTGGTCTGACTTTTACCCCAGGAACTTGGGTAGAGAGTATCCAAATAACTAAGGGAGCGGGAAGTGTCATTAACGGATATGAAAGTATTTCGGGACAAATCAATGCTGAATTGGTAAAGCCGATGACTGATAAAAAATTATTTTTAAATGCCTATGGTTCTCTTGCAGGAAGATTAGAGTTAAATACCCATATCAATCAAAAAGTTTCTGATAAATGGCAAACAGGATTGTATATTCACGGGAATCATCGAAGTCAAAAAATTGATAGAAATAAAGATAATTTTTTAGATTTTCCAAAGATGAATCAGATCAACGTTATGAATCGTTGGCAATTTATTGACGCTGAAAAAGGTTGGGTTAGTTTTATCAATTTTCGGTATATGGATGATCATAAGCAATCTGGAGAAATTAATTTTGATCCTGATGTCAATAGAGGAGGAACTGATGTATGGGGGAGTGAAATAGAAACTAAACGTTTTGACTCCTCTTTAAAATTAGGATATGTTTTTCCGGAAATTCCATTTCAAAGTTTTGGATTTCAATTTGCATACAGCAATCATGAACAAGATTCTTATTTTGGACTTAAGACATATGATATACAGCATCAATCTGTATATTCCAACTTATTGTTCAGTTCAATTATAGGAGATACAAGAAATAAATTTGCTACAGGTTTGTCGTTTACATATGATGCGTATAATGAATATGCCAACTTGATCAATTTTTCTAGAGAGGAAAATTCTTATGGAGCATTTTTTGAATATGCCTATGATAATCTAGATAATTTTAGTTTTACAGCTGGATTAAGAGTAGATTCTCATAATTTAATTGGAACTTTCATCACACCAAGACTTCATTTAAGATATGTGCCTTGGGGCAAAGGGGTATTAAGAGCTTCTATTGGACAAGGAAGGAGAAGTGCTAATATATTTGCTGAGAATCAGCAACTATTTGCAAGTGCACGACAGATAGATATTCAAGCTTCTGGAGGTAAAATTTACGGTTTGGATCCTGAAGTCGCTGTCAATTATGGTGTTTCATTTTTACAGGGATTCAATCTGTTTGATAAAAAAGGAGATATTTCATTTGATTTTTATAGAACAAATTTTCAAAATCAAGTGGTTGTTGATTGGGAAAATCAACAAAAAATTTCTTTTTACAATTTAGAAGGGGAGAGTTATGCCAATAGTTTTCAAACAGAAATCAATTACGCTTTTTCAGAATATTTCAGCATTCGATTGGCCTACAAATATTATGATATAGAAACAGATTATAATTTAGGAAGATTATCCAAACCACTTACTCCTAATCACCGTTTATTTGCAAATATGTCTTTTGAAACTGAAAAACGTTCAGGGGAAAGACAATGGAAGTTTGATTTAACCTATAATTTTATTGGAGAACAACGAATTCCTAATACATCAGACAATCCAGTTCAGTATCAATTACCTTCAAATTCAAAATCGTATAGTTTGCTAAATTCTCAATTGACAAGAGTTTTTTCAAACAAATTGGAGTTTTATTTTGGAGCAGAAAACATCACAAATTTAAGACAGAAAAACCCTATTTTAGCAAGTGATAATCCTTTTGGTGATAGTTTTGATTCAACTCTGATCTATGCGCCAATATTTGGAAGAATGTTTTATAGTGGTATTCGATTTAAAATCAATTAATTAAAATCAATAAAAATGCAAAAAATTATTATAGTAGTTTGCTTAATGTTGATAGGTTTATCAGCAGAAGCTCAGAAGAAAAAAAGTAACACGAAGCTATCTATCGAAGTTGATGGAGTTTGCATGATGTGTAAAAAAAGAATTGATAAAGCAGCTTTACAAACAAAAGGTGTAAAATTCGCTTCTTGGGATATAAAAACTCATCAATTATCTTTGATCATAGATGAGAACAAAACAAATACAAATATCATTCAAAATAACATCGCGAATGTTGGTCATGATACCAAGGGAATAAGAGCGAAAGACCACGCTTATCAAAGCAATCCTGCATGTTGTAAATATAGAGATAAGAAAGTTGTTGAGTCTCATAAATAATTAGAATCATTGATTAAAACTTTCTTAAAAATCTTATGTATTGTATCAGTTAGTTTCTTGTTTTCTTGTCAGGAAATACAACTATCGGCGAAACAAATACTCTCAAGATCTATAGAAGCTCATGGTGGATTGAGTAACTGGGAACAAGTAGATTCAATTTCTTTTCACAAAAAAACAACTTTATACACCAGAGAAGGATTAAAAGAAAAAGAAATCAATCAACATCAGGCATTTTATCTTGGGGATGGATTTAATGGACGAATCTTTTCATACGGAGATCCACAAATTGTTTACAGCCTTAAAGATGGAGAATATGCTATGACGAAAGGAGATTCTTCGATCATTTTAAATGATGTTAAAAAACAATCGTTAAAAACAATGTTTAATTCTGCGTATTATGTTATTAGTCAACCATTTCATCTAAAAGAGAGTAATGCTAACCTAATTTTAAAAAAAGATACCGTAATTAATGATAGAAAAACCTATGTATTAGATATCTCTTACTTGGGTGATACTTCAACATCAGATAATTGGACCTATTTTTTTGATGCTGAAACATTTCTTATTACTTCTTGTAGAGTAAAACATAAAACAACCGTTAGTTATATAAAAAATCTTGTTTATGATACCAATACCCCATTTGTTTTTAATGCAGAAAGAGAGAGTGTTTTTCTCAATAACGACGGTACCAAAGATTATGTAAGAGCCTCCTACCTGTATTCAGATTATCGTGTTGTTTTGAAGAGTAACTTATAATTCATTGTTGACTGATTAAAACGTATTGAGCGACTCAATTTAACATAAAAAAACCCCAAGATATCTTGGGGTTTATAGTTATAAATTAGAAATAATCTTTTACATCATTCCTGGCATTCCTCCACCCATTGGAGGCATCCCAGCACCAGCAGGAGCTTCTTCTTTGATATCGACTAAGGCACACTCAGTAGTTAAAATCATTCCAGCTACTGAAGCAGCATTTTCTAAGGCCACACGAGTAACCTTTTTAGGGTCAATAATTCCAGCATCTAGCATATCTACATAGGTTTCAGATTTAGCGTCATAACCAAAATTTTTCTTTCCTTCAAGGACTTTGTTTATGACAACAGAACCTTCTCCTCCAGCGTTTTCAACAATGATTCTTAAAGGAGATTCTATGGCTTTGTTTACAATTTGTACTCCTGTAGTCTCATCTAAATTTTCTGTTGTGATTTTTTCTAAAGTTTTTTTAGCACGTACCAAAGCAACTCCACCTCCAGCAACAATTCCTTCTTCAACAGCAGCCCTTGTAGCATGTAAGGCATCATCAACTCGATCTTTCTTTTCTTTCATTTCAACTTCAGAAGCTGCACCTACGTAAAGTACGGCAACTCCACCAGCTAATTTTGCTAATCGCTCTTGTAATTTTTCTTTGTCATAATCAGAGGTAGTGGTTTCTATCTGTGCCTTAATTTGATTTACTCTTGCTTTAATTCCTTCTGAATCTCCATTACCATTCACAATAGTAGTATTGTCTTTATCGATGGTTATTGTCTCGGCAGTTCCTAATAAATCTAAAGTCGCATTCTCAAGAGAAAACCCTCTTTCTTCAGAGATCACGGTTCCTCCAGTTAAGATGGCGATATCTTCTAACATTGCTTTTCTTCTGTCACCAAAACCAGGGGCTTTCACAGCAGCAATTTTTAAACCACCTCTTAATTTATTAACAACTAAGGTTGCAAGAGCTTGCCCATCTACATCTTCTGCAATAATAACCAAGGGTCTACTAGATTGAGCAACTGGTTCTAAAATTGGAAGAATCTCTTGAAGATTTGAAATCTTTTTATCGAATAATAAGATATAAGGGTTTTCTAAATCAGCAATCATTTTATCAGCATCAGTTACAAAATATGGAGATAAATAACCCCTGTCAAATTGCATTCCTTCAACAACATCAACATAGGTTTCCATACCTTTTGCTTCTTCAACAGTTATTACTCCCTCTTTTCCAACTTTTTCAAAAGCAGTAGCAATCAAGTCTCCGATAGTATTATCATTGTTTGCAGAAATGGCTGCTACTTGTTTAATTTTTTCTGATGAGTTTCCAACTTTTTGAGTTTGTTTTTCTAAATTAGAAACGATTGAGACAACAGCTTTATCTATACCCCTTTTTAAATCCATTGGATTAGCACCTGCGGCAACATTTTTTAATCCTTCTGTTACAATTGCTTGTGCTAGAACTGTAGCAGTAGTGGTTCCGTCACCTGCGAGATCATTTGTTTTTGAAGCTACTTCTTTAACCATTTGAGCTCCCATATTTTCTAATTCGTTTTCTAGATCAACCTCTTTAGCTACAGAAACACCATCTTTAGTTACTGTTGGAGAGCCAAACGATTTAGAAATGATAACATTGCGTCCTTTAGGACCTAATGTAACTTTAACTGCGTTTGCAAGAGCATCAACACCTTTTTTTAGTCCATCTCTTGCTTCAATATCAAATTTTATATCTTTTGCCATTTTGATTCGTTTTTCTTTAAATTATACAATCGCTAAAATATCACTTTCGCGCATCATTAAATAGTCTTTTCCTTCAAGTTTAAGCTCAGTGCCACCATATTTTCCATACAATACTGTGTCGCCAACCTTTACTGTTAAAGGTTCATCTTTTTTACCGATTCCAACCGCAACAACAATTCCTTTTTGTGGTTTTTCCTTTGCGTTGTCTGGAATAATAATCCCTGAAGCGGTAGTGGTTTCTGCAGCAGCTGGTTCTACTAGAACCCTATCTGCCAGAGGTTGAATGTTTAATCCCATTTATTAGTTTTTTATTGATTTAATTTGTTTTCGAATCTTTCAAAAGCAGAAATTGTGCCAATCAAAGAGAACTGACATTTTATCAAAATACGAATTCGAAAGCTTCTTTATTAGATAAAAAAAATGCCAACGTGTCATTTTAGTTGGCAATTTTACATGTGTTACTATGTATTGATTGTTATAACGAATCATTTACAATCGGTAATGCATTAGTTGTTTTTGGACTTGTTCTTATGTCTTCAAGAGAGTTGTCTAATTTAATGTCTGATGCTCCATTTCTTTCAATAGAAAAATTCGATAATAAAATTAATGCAAACAAAGCGATCGCTAGAGTCCAAGTTGTTCTGTCTAAAAAATTGTTTGTACTTTGAACCCCTCCAAGTGATTGAGCACCACCTCCCCCAAATGAAGAAGATAGTCCACCTCCTTTAGGGTTTTGTACCATCACTATCAAAACTAATATTACAGCAACAAGTAAGATAACCGCCAAAAATAAGTTATAACTCATAATTTATTTTTTAAATCTTTAATTCTTTTAATTTGGTCTGCAAAGAAACCACTTTTTTCTGGATATTTCAAACGTAAAATTTCATAGGCTTTGATTGCTTCAGAGAATTTTTTCTGTTCAAGATATACTTTGGCTAAAGTTTCTGTCATCAAAGATTTATTTGATTTATTTTTAGCAATTTGAATAGAGGTATTTACATTTTTATTGGCAGAACTAATCTTAGGGTTTTTTTCAATAAAACGATCTATTAAAAAATCATTACTACTTTTTTCTGTATTGACCTCTAGGCTTTTTCTTCTAATTGGTTTTTGAACGGAAAGTTGAAGCCATTGTTGGAAAGAATGAGTTTCATTTTTAGAAAAGTGAATTGGTGTTCCTAAGATAAACTCTTTTTCATTAATGGGAGTTTCTTCTTTTTGGTCAAAAACTTCCTGAGTTGATATTTTTTGAGAAATCTGTTGATGAATATCAGCTTGTTTTTCAAAAGATTTGGATGTAATAAAATCAAATAAAACGGATCTATCAGTAGTGTAAGATGCTGTAATTTTTAATTCATTATTATAACGAAAACTACCTTGTTGTTTTAAACCTTTCAAGTAAAGTGCTCTAGCAGATTGAAAAAAGGGATATTTTCTAACGATAGATTTTAATTCAGAAATAGACTCTTCTCTAAAGACTTCTGAATTTTCTATTAAGTTTGTGTAACGTTCTATATTCATTACCAATTTCCTAGAGAAGCGTTAAAAATATCTTGAATAATTCGCTCTAAAATTTCTTCGAGAGCAGCATCCAAAACTCCACCAATTAATTGAGCATTTGCATCAAAATCTGAATAAAAAGAAAATTGTTTCTCAAAATCATCCTCTTCTTTTAATCGATTATAAAAACGAACATTTACTGTTATTGTGAGTCTGTTTTGTGCAGCAGTTTGTTGGGAAGTTGCACCCATTGGTGTTACTCGGTATCCAGTAATTTCTCCTTCAAATCGCAAATCTCCTCCAGTCCTAACTAGCTCTAAATTAGTTTGGCGTAAAAATAAGTCTTGCATATTTTGTGTAAAAAGTTGACTTAATTGAGGTTCAATAAGAGGTGCTTGATTTGGAAAGAAATCAACCTGAATTGTTTTTGCATCACCTGTAGATCCTCCACTAAATTTGTAAATACCACAACCTGAACTAATTACGGAAAAAACTAAAAACAAAAAAAGAAATGTTATTTTTTTCATAAGTATTTCAAATGTACAATTAAATTATAAATTGTATTGTTTGATTTTTCTATATAAGGTTCGTTCTGAAATACCTAATTCTTTTGCTGACAATTTTCTTTTTCCATTGTTTTTTTCTAAAGAACGTTTAATCATCTCAACTTCTTTTTCTTGTAATGATAAGTTTTCTGACTCTTCTATGTCTTCAGCAAAATCATATTCACTCTTTGGGTTAATATGATGAGGTAATTCAACAACTTCAACAGGATGGTGTTGTTGTTCTTTTTCTTGATATATTTTCTCAATTAATTGATGATTTTCTTCTCGCACTTTTTCTGTATTCCCATTCCGCATTAAATCTAGGGTTAGTTTTTTTAAATCGTTTATGTCGTTCCTTAAGTCAAAAAGAATTTTATACATGATATCTCTCTCTGTTGCAAAATCATTTTTATCAAAACTTCCTTTCACCAAGGCAGGTAAATTTTCATGATTATTTGGTAAATATTGAGCTATTTTTTCAGCAGTTATTAGCCGATTTTCTTCCACGACAGATATTTGTTCTGCAATGTTTCTTAGTTGACGAATATTTCCGGGGAAACGATAATTTAAAACAACATTTGTTGCATTTTCATCCAATCGAATTGTGGGCATTCTGTATTTTTGAGCAAAATCTGAAGCAAATTTCCTAAACAATAAGTGAATGTCTTCTTTTCTATTTCTTAACGCAGGAAGGTTAATTTCAATGGTACTCAATCTATAATATAAATCCTCTCTAAATTTTTCTTTTTCAATAGCTTGTTGCATATTTAAGTTCGTTGCTGCAATAATTCTAACATCAGTTTTTTGAACCTGAGATGACCCAACTTTAATAAACTCACCATTTTCTAGCACACGTAATAATCTTACTTGCGTTGTTAAGGGTAATTCGCCAACCTCATCTAAAAAAATAGTTCCTCCATCTGCAACTTCAAAATATCCTCTTCGGTTTGTAGATGCACCAGTAAACGCCCCTTTTTCATGACCAAACAGTTCACTTTCAATGGTACCCTCTGGTATTGCACCGCAGTTTACAGCAATATATTTGGCATGTTTTCTGTGTGATAATTGATGAATTATTTTTGGAATATTTTCTTTACCAACTCCACTTTCACCGGTTACCAAAACAGAAATATCTGTGGGGGATACACGAATGGCTTTTTCTAGTGCACGATTTAATTGAACATCATTTCCTATGATTCCAAATCGTTGTTTTATTGCTTGTAAATTTTCCATACGGTCTAATTATTTTCTGAATATCCAACAGCAATTCCTTTTAAAGTTGCTGATGTACAATCCTCTACTTTAACATTCACAAAATCACCAATATTATAATGCTCTTTTGGGAAAACGATCACTGTATTTTGTGTATTTCTTCCTTTCCATTGTTGTTGATCTTTTTTGGAAGTCCCTTCAATGAGAACTTCTTCAACCTTGCCAAGATGTTGCTGAGTTCTATATAAACTGTGTTTTAATTGTAAATCAATTAATTCTTGTAATCTTCTTTTTTTGGTTTCAAAAGGGACATCATCATCCATTTTTCTACCTGCTAAAGTTCCTGGTCTCTCTGAGTATACAAACATAAAACCAAAATCATATTTTACATGTTCCATGAGACTTAAAGTATCCTGGTGATCTTCTTCTGTTTCTCCACAAAAACCAGCAATCATGTCTTGACTTAATGCCATTTCAGGAATAATTTTAAATATATTATCAACCAATTCTAGATACTCTTCTCGTGTATGTTGCCTATTCATAGCTTTCAAAATTGAGTTACTTCCGCTTTGAACAGGTAGATGTATGTATTTACAAATATTATTGTGTTTAGCTATCGTGTGGATTACATCCAAACTCATGTCTTGTGGATTGGATGTTGAAAAACGAAATCGAGTTTTAGGAAATTCGGTTGCGCATAATTCTAGTAGCTGAGCAAAATTAACTGCAGATGCTTGAGCAATTTCTGAGGCTTTTTTAAAATCTTTTTTTAGGCCACCTCCAAACCATAAATAACTATCCACATTTTGACCAAGAAGTGTAATCTCTTTGAAATTTTTATTGACCATTTCTTGAATTTCTTCAATAATACTTTTTGGATCTCGGCTTCTTTCTCTTCCTCTGGTAAAAGGAACTACACAGAAAGTACACATATTGTCACATCCTCGGGTAATGGAGACAAATGCCGAAACTCCATTCGAATTTAATCGAACAGGAGAAACATCACCGTAGGTTTCTTCTTTTGATAAAATTACATTTATAGCATCTCTTCCTTGATGAACCTCTTTTAATAAATTTGGGATATCTCTGTAAGCATCTGGACCAACAACCAAATCAACAATTTTTTCTTCTTCTAAGAATTTTTCTTTCAAACGTTCTGCCATACAACCTAAAACACCAACTTTCATTGAAGGATTTATTTTTTTTATGGCATTATATTTTTGCAAGCGTTTACGAACAGTTGTTTCTGCTTTCTCTCTGATCGAACATGTATTCATTAAAATTAAATCAGCTTCTTCTAATTTTTGGGTAGTATTATATCCCTCTTTATCAAGAATAGAAGCAACAATTTCACTGTCATTCATATTCATTTGACAACCATAACTTTCAATGAACAATTTTTTTGTATTGGCTGTATTTTGTTGGGTCATAAGAGCTTTCCCTTGAACCCTTTCATCAATAATTTTTTCTAGTTGTTTCATCCCTACTTATTGATCGCAAATATACACAAAAAAGAAAAAAGATGACATATTGGCAGAAAATATTTCCTAAATATATGCTAAAACAATAGAGCAGATTTAAAAAAAAAGTAACATATAAAAAAAAACTCTCTACTTTTGCAAACCTGAAACAAGATTTTTAAAATTTTGATTTAAGCATAATGTAAGATATTTTTTATGGCAAAGAATTTAGTTATTGTAGAGTCACCTGCAAAAGCAAAAACAATTGAAAAATTTTTAGGAAAAGATTTTTTAGTAGAGTCTAGTTATGGTCATATTGCGGATCTTCCTTCTAAAGAATTAGGAGTTAATGTTGATGGTGATTTTAAACCAAACTATATAGTTTCAACTGATAAAAAAGCAGTTGTAAAAAAGCTAAAAAACTTAGCAAGTAAAGCTGAAATTATTTGGTTAGCAAGTGATGAAGATAGAGAGGGAGAAGCTATTGCATGGCATTTGTCTGAGCAGTTAAAGTTAGATAAAGATAAAACGAGACGTATTGTTTTCCATGAAATAACGAAAAACGCTATTTTAAAAGCTGTAGAAAATCCAAGGGAAATAAATTATAATTTAGTCAATGCGCAACAAGCTCGTAGAGTTCTAGATAGACTTGTTGGATATGAGCTATCTCCCATACTGTGGAAAAAAGTAAAGGGAGGCTTGTCTGCAGGAAGGGTTCAGTCTGTTTCAGTGAGATTAATAGTTGAAAAAGAAAGAGAAATTGAAAATTTTATCCCAAAAAAATCTTTTAGAGTTGATGCTCAATTTTTAAGCTCTAAAGGTGCAAGATTCAAAGCTAAAATTTCTAAAAACTTTGATTCTGAGGCTGATGCTAATCAATTTTTAAATTCTTGTATTGATGCTTCATTTACCGTCTCTGATCTCCAAAAGAAACCTGCAAAGAAATCACCAGCAGCTCCCTTTACAACATCAACACTTCAGCAAGAAGCATCAAGAAAATTAGGTTTTCCTGTTGCAAAAACTATGGTGGTCGCTCAACGATTGTATGAGGCAGGGCTCATTACTTATATGAGAACGGATAGTGTTAACCTTTCAAAAGAAGCAAAAAGTGCTGCTCAAACAGAGATTATATCCTCCTATGGAGAATCTTACAGCAAACCAAGAAATTTTTCTAATAATTCAAAAGGTGCTCAAGAAGCTCACGAGGCCATCCGTCCAACAGATATGGGTAGGCATGAAATTTCAGTTGAGTATGATCAAAATCGTTTATATAGTTTGATTTGGAAAAGAACTTTAGCTTCTCAAATGAGCGATGCTCAACTCGAACGAACAGTGGTTAAGATAAATAATGATAAGAACGATAAACTCTTTACGTCGAATGGTGAGATTATTACTTTTGAAGGCTTTTTAAAAGTGTATTTAGAAGATGTAGACAACTTTGACGAAGAGGATAGGGCAGGAATGCTTCCAATGTTGGGCTTAAACGAAATGCTTCATAATCAATACATAACTGCTACAGAAAAATATACAAAAGCACCTTATAGATTTACAGAAGCTTCCTTGGTTAAAAGATTAGAGGATTTAGGTATTGGAAGACCTTCAACCTATGCTCCAACAATCTCTACAATTCAAAAAAGACAATACGTAGAAAAAGGGACTGTAGAAGGAAAAGAAAGAAGCTATATCCAGCTATTACTCCAGGATGGTCAAGTTATTACTAAAAAATTAACTGAAAAAGTAGGGTCAGATAAAGGAAAATTAGTTCCCACAGATATAGGAAATATTGTTAATGATTTTTTGGTTGCAAATTTTTCAAATATTTTAGATTTTGGATTTACAGCCAAAGTTGAAAGTGATTTTGATTCAATTGCAGAAGGAGTTCAAGACTGGACTTCACTAATTCAAGAATTTTATCAAGAATTTCATCCTACAGTAGAAGATGTAGTAGCCAATGCAGAAAGAGCAAAAGGGGAACGTTTACTTGGTGTAGATCCTAATTCTGGAAAGAATGTTTATGTCAGATTAGGTAGATACGGAGCAATGGTTCAGATTGGAGAAGTAACAGATGATGAAAAGCCAAAATTTGCAAGTTTACAAGGAAATCAGACAATGAATAACCTAACCTATGAACAAGCGATGGAATTATTTCAGCTTCCAAAAACAATTGGGATTTATGAAAATAATGAAATAATAGTATCCAATGGAAGATTTGGACCTTATATTCGTTTTGATTCGATGTTTGTTTCTTTAGATAAAGGAGAGAATCCGCTATCGGTAGATCTAGAAAGGGCCATAGAGTTAATTGAAGTTAAAAGAAAAGCCGATGCTCCGGTTGGTCAATATCAAGATTTACCAATTCAAAAAGGTGTTGGTAGGTTTGGACCGTTCATCAAATGGAATTCGATGTTTATCAATGTCAATAAAAAATATGATTTTGAGAACTTAACTCAATCTGATATGGAACAATTAATTGAAGATAAAATTCAAAAAGAAAAAGAGAAATTAATTCATTATTGGGAAGATGTTGGAATTCGAGTTGAAAAAGCTCGTTGGGGAAGATTTAACATTTTGAAAGGGAAGATAAAAGTAGAACTCCCAAAAACAACCAATATTGATAAAATTACTAAAGAAGAAGCTGTCAAAATGATTGAAGCAAAATCTCCAAAAAAGAGACGGTAAAAAGATAACGGTATAAATGAGATAAGAAATTATTATCTTGCATGAAGATTTATTAGTTGATAGATGAACTCTGATTTTTTAACTCCCGTAAAAGATTTCTTAGTAGCCAACTCTCTATTATTGTCGTCAAAATCTTTGGCTGCAAATATGCAAATATATTCTCAAGGAGAAGCGTTTCCAGATCTAAAAGGTGTTGATATTGCTATTGTTGGAGTTGAGGAAGATAGAAATACGGAAGATAATTTTGGAAGTGGAGAAGATCTTCATCATATCCGAAGACATTTGTACCAATTATTTATTGGGGATTGGAATCGTTCAATAGTAGATTTAGGAAATATAAAAAAGGGAGAGTTAATTTCAGATACACATTATGCAGTTAAAGATATTATTACCACTCTCTTAAAAAAGAATATTATACCAATTATTATTGGAGGAGGGCAGGATATTACTTTTTCAAATTATAAGGCCTACGATAAATTGGAACAAACAGTAAATTTGGTTGCTGTCGATAGCATGTTTGATTTAGGAACATTACAAGATGAATTATCTTCCAGGTCATATCTTAGTAAAATAATTATGGAAGAGCCCAGTAATCTTTTTAATTATAGTAATATTGGCTATCAAACTTATTTAAATTCTCAAGAAGAAATTAATTTAATTGAGAAGTTAAATTTTGATACTTTTCGATTGGGAGAGGCCAAAAATTTAGAGATAGTAGAACCGATTTTTAGAGATGCTGATATTGTAAGTATAGATATTGGAGCAGTTAGGCAAAGTGATGCTCCAGGAAATAAAAATGTTTCACCAAATGGCTTTTATGGAGAGGAAATTTGTGCCATAGCAAGATATGCAGGAATAAGTGATAAAGTTACTTCATTTGGAATTTATGAATACAACTCAGCATATGATTCCAATTATCAAACAGCTCATCTAATTGCTCAAATGATATGGTATTTTATTGAAGGAGTAAATTCTAGAGCAAAAGATTTCCCATTTATTACAAAAGAAAATTATCAGAAATTTACTGTTTTATTGGAAAATGATGATCCAATAAATTTTTATAAGAGTAACAAGTCAGGAAGATGGTGGATGGAGATAAATTTGATAAAAGATAATAAATACAAAAGACATGCGTTAATACCATGTACCTATCAAGATTATATAGAGACAACCGAACAATTAATACCTGATAGGTGGTTCAAAGCACAAAGAAAAATGGTTTAAACCCTAGACATTTATAAGATTACGTTAAAATACAATTTTTACATTGTATTTTAATAAAAAAAACTCTAGGTTTACGGACTTTTTTAGGAAAGATATTAAAAATATGAGGAAAGCAGTATTATACACATTTATAATTACAATTATAATTGGATGTGGATCAAATGATAGAGGAGAACTTGTGGGAGTAAAAACCAACAAAAAATGGTTTAGCGAAAGACCTTTTGGAATGGTTTCCATACCTGGTGGATCATTTACTATGGGTAAACAAGATGAAGATATTACGGGTAGTATGAGTGCTCCACCAAGGACAGTATCAGTTAGGCCTTATTTTATGGATGAGACAGAAATTAGTAATTCTGAATACAAACAGTTTATTGACTGGGTAAAAGACTCTATTGTAAGAGATAAACTAGCCTCCATGGCAGATTTTGTGTCTGGAGGAAGTTTGATCGATGAAAGTGGTACTGTTTTATCTGGAGGTATTTATGACTTTGCTTATGCTACAATGGATACTGTAGATGCAAGTCCTTACCAAAAATATATGTTTGAAAATTATTATGATTTTGATTCAATAAAACCATTAAACTGGGAAAATGATATCATTTGGGAATTTAGTGAATATCCAGATGAATATTATACTGAAGTAATGGACTCTTTATATTTCCATAAAGAAGATTCGCCTAATGGAATTAGGACCTTTAAAACCAAATTTTTAAAATATGCGTATTATTGGTTTGATGAAAATTCTGCTGTAAAAAAAGCCGCTAATAGAAAAGACTTTTTAAAAAGAGAAATAGTCAATGTATATCCTGATACCACAGTTTGGATCAAGGACTTTAACTATTCCTATAATGACCCTATGCACCAAGAATATTTTTCTCATCCATCCTACCAAGATTATCCAGTTGTTGGTGTCAATTGGTATCAAGCACAAGCTTTTTGTGATTGGAGAACCAAGAACAAAAACGACAGAATGAGAGATAAGAAAAATTTTGCTCCAGTACCTAGTTTTAGATTGCCTACAGAAGCAGAATGGGAGTATGCAGCTAGAGGAGGCCTTCAATTTGCAAAATATCCATGGGGTGGTCCTAGTACTACTAGTGATAGAGGTTGTTTTTTAGCGAATTTTAAGCCCGTTAGAGGAAATTATGCTGTAGATGGGGCATTGTATACTGTTGAAGTGAATTCCTATAATCCTAATGATTATGGACTTTACAATATGTCTGGAAATGTTTCAGAATGGACAAATACTGCTTACAATCCCGCATCTTATTACATTGGATCTACAATGAATCCAGATGTTGATGGCAAGAATAATAAAAGAAAAATAATTAGAGGAGGATCCTGGAAAGACATTGCGTACTTTCTTGAGGTTAGTACTAGAGACTTCGAGTATGCAGATACCGCAAGAAGCTATATAGGTTTTAGAACGGTACAAAACACTTTAGGAGCATCTAATTCTACTAATAAATAATTTAATAATAACAAATAATATTTTTATGGCACAATCAAAATCAACCAAGAAACTTTTTAATATGGCATATGGTATAGGAGCTGCAATTGTAATTATAGGAGCCCTATTCAAAATACAACATTGGTCTATAGGTCCAGTTTCAGGAGGTATTATATTAGCAATAGGTATGGCTGTTGAAGCAGTTATCTTTTTTATCTCTGCTTTTGACGTTGTTGAAGAAGATTTAGATTGGAAAAAAGTCTATCCTGAGTTGGGTGATGAAGATGATGAAGCAACAGGAACTCAAGGAATGTTATCTCAAAAATTAGACAATCTATTAAAAGAAGCTAAAGTGGATACAGACTTGATGAATAGTTTAGGAAATAGTATCAAAAACTTCCACACAGCAGCAGAGGGGTTAAGTATTGCATCAGAGACTATTTCATCTACTTCCAAATATAATGAACAAGTAGAATTAGCAGCAACTCAAATGGAGTCATTAAATGGATTGTATCAAGTCCAAATGGAAAATTCAAATAAACAGTCAGAATTAAACGATGCTATGATTGAAAATTCTCAGTTGCTAAAAGAACAAATGGAATCATTGGCAAGTAATTTATCCTCACTCAACGGAGTGTATGGAGGGATGCTTTCTGCAATGTCTAGCAAATAATTAGTTAATGAAAATATAATAACTTAAAAATACTGATTTTACATGGCAGGAGGAAAAATATCCCCAAGGCAAAAAATGATTAACTTAATGTATCTTGTTTTCATTGCTTTGATAGCAATGCAAATGGATAAAAAAGTTTTATCATCATTTGGTTTTATGAAAGAAAAAGTAGAGGACGCAAATAACGCATCGTCTGCCAACATTAATCACATTTTAGAAAGCCTTGAGATCAAAGCAAATGATCAGCCTGATAAATTTGCTGAGTTGAATAATAAAGCAAAAGAAATTCATGGCTTGTCGGACAATTTATTTAACTATATCGAAAACTTAAAAGACTCGATTCTCGCTACTACAGATCCTGAGGATCTAGAAAACTACGAGTCGATGAGTAATCCAGACAGAGTTGATGCAATCTTTTTCTCAGGTGATGGAAATACTCCAGAGGGAGATGAATTTGTTGCTAACATTAGCAATTATAAATCTAAAATTCTGGAAATTTTAGGAAGTGAAGCAAATAAAGATTTAGTTATTAATATCAATAAACGTTTTGATACTTCGGACGAACCTGCTTTAGACGAAAATTCACCTTCAATTCCATGGATACGTTCTCGCTATGAAGGGATGCCAATGATTACTACTTTGGCAAACATAACACAAATTCAGGGAGATGTTAAAAACACAGAAGCTGAGATTTATACGAATCTATTGGGAGGCCAGCTAGAATCTGAGGTCTCTTTTACAAATTATGAAGGAATTGTTGCTTTAGATAAAACAGCCTATTTCGCTGGAGAAAGAGTTAAAGGAAAGGTAGTTCTTGGAAGATATGACAACACATTAATCCCTAACAAAGTAGTTTTAAATGGGAGAGATTTAACTTCTAAAGTAGAAGAAGGACAAGTAATCATAGACATTCCAGCAGGTAATATTGGTAGTAATAAAATTAAAGGAACCATCACATTCATGGAAGATGGTGTGGAAGTACCAGTTGGTTTCGAAAGTTCTTATTCAGTGATTTCAGAACCGAATGAAGCGATTATCTCTGCTGATAAAATGAATGTTGTGTATCGAGGATTAGATAATCCAATATCTGTATCTGTTCCAGGAGTTGGTGATAATAATGTAAGTGCCTCTGTTACAAATGCTCACAATTTGACCAAGATTGGTAAAGGAAAATATGTTTTAAACCCAGGTGCTGGAAATGAATTAAAGATTAATGTGTCTGCAAAATTAAGTAGTGGAAAAACAATTAATACACCAAAAATATTTAGAATCAAAGACATCCCTGCTGCTGCAGGAACAGTTCGTGGAGATTTCGGGGTTGTTCCGATGCCTAAATCTAGTTTAAGCAATACACCAATTGGTGCTGCATTACCAGATTTTGTCTTTGATTTACAACTCATCGTTCAAGGGTTTACAATAAAAGTACCAGGGCAATTAGCGGTTAAGTGTACTGGAACAAAATTAAGTGCGAAAGCTAAGAAAGCATTAGCCAAAGCAAGAAGAGGAGATGTAATTACGATTTTTGATATTAAAGCTATTGAGAAATCAAAAGGAACACGTATTAAAAAAGTATTACCCGTAAGTATATCAATTACAAATTAGAAGTTTAAAATTTAAGTAGACATGATTAAGAAGCGTTTTTATATTATTGTTATTGCATTGTTAGCGTCAAGCTACAGTAATGCTCAATCCAATATATTAAATGCTACCAAGGTAGAAGATATTGGAAAAAAATCTAAGGAACAAATTGCGGCAGATAAAGATGCTCCTTTACCTTATGGCTACATTGACGATAGAGATGTTCTTTGGTCTAAAGTTGTTTGGGAATTTGTAGATTTAAATCAAAAAATTAACCTTCCTTACTATTTCCCTATAGATACTGCTAATATCTCAAATAATCGACGTTCCTTGTTTGATACCCTTTTAAGAGGAATCAAAAGAGGAGATATTAAAAATGTATATTCAGATTCGTTTTTTACCTCTAAAATATCTGGAGAGGAGATTGATGAAAAGCTTATTAATGTCCGTTTAAATGGAGATTATTCTGATACTTTTAGAATTCAAACACAAGATATTGAAGGTTATATGATTAAAGGAATGTGGTATTTTGATAAACGTCTTGGTGAATTAAAATATAGATTATTAGCCTTAGCTCCAATGGGTAAAGATGTCCTAACTCTTGGGTTGCCAGATATTGAAGATGACGAATTGTATGAGCTTTTTTGGATTTTCTACCCATCGGCAAGAGAAGTCTTACACGACGCAAAAGTATTTAATCCTAAAAATTCATCTCACCCCATATCTTATGATCATCTTTTAAATGCGAGAAGGTTTAATTCTGTTATTATAAGAGAAGAAAATATTTATGGTAATAGAAAAATTGCAGATTACATAAGAGGAAATGCATTATTTCAATTGTTAGAAGCAGATAGAATAAAAGAGTCTATTCGTAATAAAGAAATAGATATGTGGAATTATTAATTTCCTGATCTTACCAAGAACTTTTAAAGCGTTTCTATTTTCGAAACGCTTTTTTATTGTAAAAGAGTATTTTTGAATTATGAAAGTAGACTATATCATAGTTGGCCTAGGGTTGGCAGGTCTAGCATTTGCTGAAGAATTGATGCATTCTGGAAAAACCTTTGTAGTCTTTGAAGATTATTCTCAAACCTCTTCTCTAGTAGCCGGAGGTGTTTACAATCCTGTCATTTTAAAACGTTTTACTCCGGTTTGGAATGCCAAAGAACAATTAGCAATTGCCTTACCATTTTACATTTCTCTAGAAAAGAAACTCAATACAACACTAGATTATAAATTTTCGACTCGTAAGGTCTTTAAAAGTGTTGAAGATCAAAATAATTGGTTTTTAGCTTCAGATAAACCAATCCTATCAGATTTTATGAACCCCGAAATTATTTCAGAAAAGATTGATGAGATCATTGGAGACTTTGGCTACGGAGAAGTCTATCAAACAGGAAGAATCGATACCCACCAATTGATCTCTACTTACAGAGACTATTTAAAAGAAAATCATCTCATTAGAAACGAAAAATTTGAACATTCAGCCGTCGATTTTTTTGAAGACAGATTACATTATAAAGATCTTATTTCAAAAAGAATTGTTTTTTGCGAAGGATTTGGAGTAAAACAGAATCCCTATTTTAAGGATTTACCACTCAAAGAAGCTAAGGGAGAAACCCTAACCATTCATGCCCTAAACCTCAATGTTACTTTTTTAATTAAATCAACTCTTTTTGTCTTGCCTCTCGGAGAGGATATTTATAAAGTAGGTGCTACATTCAATTGGAACGATAAAACCTCCAATCCCTCTCAAGAGGGAAGAAAGGAATTGGTTGATAAGCTAAAAAAGGTCATCCAAACACCTTATAAAATCATCGATCATTCTGCTGGCATAAGACCTACTGTCAAAGATCGAAGACCTTTGGTTGGAATTCATTCTAAACACAAACAGTTAGCTATTTTAAACGGTTTAGGGACAAGAGGTGTCATGATGGCTCCCTCAATGGCAAAACAGCTTTACGGCTTCCTAGAAGAAGGAATCGGCTTAGATCCTGAGATCAACTGTGATCGATTCATGTAATGAATTTTTAAAAATCATTTTATACGAGTGCCCTAAATAAAAGGAATTAATTTATAGAGTATTTATGAGAATTAATAGTTTTAAATTCTCTAAAAGACACTTGTCACTTTTAAATTAAAATTGATTATTTTTACAATAATTATTAATTTAAAAAACAATCTTACGATGAAAAAATTATTTTTAAGTACGCTACTTTTATTACTAACATTAAGTGCTTTTTCTCAAAAAACCTATGAATTAGATAAGTATTATGCAGAATTAGGGGGTTATGTAATTAAGTTATTTAATGCAGATGGTACAGATGGTTTGGTAGTAGCTATGCAAGACCAAGGAAAAGGTGATTGGTGTCAAGCAGCTCAGTTAGTAAACTCAAATCATGCTCCAGCTGGGGCGAAGTTTTCAGATTGGCGCATGCCCTCTATAGACGAATTAAAAATTATGCATGATGTTTACAAAAATAGAGGAAATGGAGCTAAATTAAATGGTAATTCATATTGGAGTTCTTCTTTGGTCTCTCCTGATGGTGCGTGGAGGCAGGATTTCAGCGATGGTAATGCGGCCACCAGCTATATGAGTAACATAAGGAGTTTACGTGTGGTTAGAACATTTTAATCTTGGGAGTAATTTTTTGGAGTTGAAGTAGTAAAATTGAGCTATTTTCTTCTAACATATTCTCTAAAAGACACTTGTCACTTTTAAATAAAAATTAATTATTTTTACAATAATTATTAATTTAAAAAACAATCTTACGATGAAAAAATTATTTTTAAGTACGCTACTTTTATTACTAACATTAAGTGCTTTTTCTCAAGAAACTTATCAAGTAAATACATATTATGCAGATCTAGGTGGGTATGTCATAAAAGTATATGATAAGGGTGCTCATGGAACAGTGGTTGCTATGCAAGATCAAGCTTCAGGTGCATGGTTTTGGAATGCACAAACTAAAGCCAGTAACCCTGATAATCACGATAAAGCCGGACAAGTAGTTACAGGTTGGCGTCTTCCCACATTTGAAGAACTAACTCTTATGCATACGGTTTATAAGAATGGTAATGCACCCCAATTTAACATTAGTGAGGGGTCAGATCAAACAGAGTCTGGGAATTCTTATTGGAGTATTACTGCAAAACAAGATGGCTCAATTTTTATGTGGGATTTTGCTGATGGTGCTCAGTTTTATGCTCCTAAAAAAGCTAGATATAATGTCCGAGCAGTAAGAGATTTTTAATTATTTGATATTATATTTTATCTAAAATTACTCCCAAGAATATATTTTTATTCTTGGGAGTAATTTTTTGGAGTTGAACTAGTAAAATAGAATTATTTTAAGCCAAAATAATTTATAATTTGAGGAGAAACTCACTGATTTTCAAGGGGTACATTTGGTGAAGCCAGGCTTTGGGAGTGACCAATTATGGGTAATTTTTTCTGGACCATCATCAACTTCTATATAATTGGATCCATTATCTCCTCCTCCCGGACCAACATATTCTTTACCATATTTTTCTTTAGTAGTTGTGTAAGAAGTATCTTGACTAAAATATTGACATGCTGAAACATTGGAAACATTCCAAGATGATAAATCTTGGTTAAAATGAGTAGCCCCATTAAACATTCCCACCATATTTTTTACGCTACTTACGTCCCAAGAACTTATGTTTTGATTAAAAGCAGTGTTTTCCATAAACATGTATTCCATAGTCTTCACCTTGCTCACATTCCACTTACTGATGTCTTGGTTAAAATAATTTGAGTTGTTCTGAACAGTGCCGCCGCTTTGACTAAACATACTGGACATATCGGTCACATTACTCACATCCCACTTACTGATATCTTGATTAAAAAGTATTGCACCGTTAAACATACTGGACATATCGGTCACATTACTCACATCCCACTTACTGATATCTTGATTAAAATAAGTTACATTACTAAACATATTGGACATATCGGTCACATTACTCACATCCCACTTACTGATATCTTGATTAAAATAAGTTACATTACTAAACATATTGGA
>CATISV010000231.1 GCA_949541125.1 Flavobacterium sp. SCGC AAA160-P02 | reverse complement strand
TGGGATGTTTCTGCAGTTTCATTTCATAAAGTAATGAATGTATTGTATAACAAACAAGCCATGAGCGAATGGGGAAGTATCGTAGCACTCACCTATATGGCTGCGCAAAGAGTTTTTCCAGATTATAATGACATGGCCGACAATAAAGCCTATTTAGAAAGTATTGCTCGTAGTTTCGGATATTTCTTTGGAAGAGATCATAAGGTAAGGGTCAATACCATTTCACAATCTCCAACACCTACTACGGCTGGAAGTGGTGTTAAAGGTTTTGATGGTTTTTTGGCGTATGCTGATAAAATGTCACCCTTAGGAAATGCAACGGCTTTGGAATGTGCAGATTATACCATTTCATTATTTTCAGATTTGACGAAAAAAGTAACCTTACAGAACTTATTTCATGATGGAGGCTTTTCAAATATGGGAGTAAGTGATGATGTCATGGATAAGTTTACAGACGAATAGATTGTAAATTTTTAAAAAAACACTAAATAGGTTTTGATTTTTTAATCAAAACCTATTTTTTTTTTGAAATAACATAAAAATTTATCAAAATCTTTAAAAATTCAATTTATTTCTAACACAAACAATAAAAATATTGTACTTTGCTATACTATTTTTTTTAAAATTTAATTTACCAACTAAAACCCCTGATATGAAAAAACAATTACTCTTATACTTATTAATTTTCTCTCAAATTGCTTACGCGCAATTCCCTGAGGGATTTGAAACGG
The DNA here is from genome assembly GCA_949541125.1 of Flavobacterium sp. SCGC AAA160-P02. Taxonomy (GTDB): domain Bacteria; phylum Bacteroidota; class Bacteroidia; order Flavobacteriales; family Flavobacteriaceae; genus Polaribacter. The sequence continues at coordinate 3,317 of CATISV010000231.1, read as the reverse complement.
ATGTACCTCCTTCAGGTTGGACCTCATTTATCGGTGAGAATGGTGAAGGAACTGTCCAAAATTGGAAAACTTCCACTACAGCGGCAAGTGGCTCACAAGCTGCCTATATTAGTTATGAAAATGTGGCAACCGAGGCAGAAGATTGGTTAGTAACTCCTCAATTTACCCCAACTCCAAATGGGAATATTTTGACTTTTCAACAGCGACAGTCATTTACGTCAGCTTATGGGTCAACTTATACGATTCGAGTTTCAACAGCTTCGCAAACTACCCATGCTGATTTTACCATTGTCGATACGCAATCGGAATCAGATTTCTCAACAGTATACAGTACTCACAATGTTGATTTATCAGCCTACAATAATACACCTATTTATGTTGCATTTGTAATGGCTAATGATGATGGTGATAGCTGGTATATTGATGATGTTGATTTAATTCCTGACGCAACTGTACCTGACTGTGCTTCCAATCCAACACCCGCCGTTGGAGCTGTTGATGTAGAATTAATTTCCGGCTCCAATGTCGCGATAGCTTGGGATGCACCAACCACTGGTGATGCTGCAACGGGTTATGAAGTATTCTGGGGAACTACCTCTGGAGATCTCACGTCTCTAGGAGACCTCACTGCAACATCAGTACAAATTACTAACATTGCTTATAGTACAACATACTATTGGATGGTTGTTCCTAAAAATGTGGGAGGTAGTGCCACAGGGTGTGCTGAGTGGAGTTTTACAACAGAAGATGCTCCACCACCGCCACCCAACGATACGATGGCAGGAGCAATTCCAATTACACCAAATCCACAAGGAACAGGATGTAATGCTGCCCAATTTACCCTAAACTTTTCTACCGATGGAACTACTGATAGTGGAATGGACGGAACTTGTAATACAACAAGTACTGGATTGGATCAGTTTTTTACTTGGACTGCAACAACAGCAGGATTGTTATGGAACGATGCTGCTCCTGGAAATCCAGGAATTGTTATTAGAGATACGTCAGGAAATGAAATTGCTTGTGCTGGAACTTTTGCTAATGATGATATTATTTTAACTGGGTGGAATATTGGAGATGATTTAATTATTCAAATCTATGACTTTGGGACGAGTGTATCGGATGTAGCCTTCTGTCTTGAAGAATATACACCTCCAGCACCAATTGTTCCTGATTATACTGAAACTTTTGATACGTATCTACCAGATCGCTGGTCTGAAGCCTCTGGAGTTTATGGATCTCCAAGCGGAACCACATCCAGCTTTACTTCCGGTAATTTTGTAAATGATGGTACTAATTCTAATGGTTTATCTGCTAAAATTAATATTTATGGGACATCAGTTGATGAGTATTTAATATCTCCTGAATTTAATCTTTCTGGTAGTGATTATTTCCTAAATTTTGATGTTGGACTGACAGAATGGGGTAATTCAAATAATGCAACTTTAGGAGCTGACGATTATGTTGCTTTATTGGTAACGCAAGATGGAGGTTCCAATTGGACAGAACTTGATCGATGGGATTCTTCAACACCAATATCTAATACAGGAATCTCTGCCTTAGAAAAAGTTCTTTCAGGTTATGGAGACACCGTTCAGTTTGCGTTCTATGCATTTTCTGATACATCTAATGAAGATAATGATTTCTTTATTGATAATTTCCGGATAACATCTGCAACTTTAGGTACAGCAACGAATGCTTTAGAAGGATTTACAATATACCCAACCATTGTGAAGGAGGAACTGAATTTTAGTTCTCAAAAAATTATAGATACAATTTCTATCTATAATTTATTAGGACAAGAAGTGTATAAAGGAATACCTAATGCAGACAGTTCATCAATTAATCTCTCATCATTAAGACCGGGAGTTTATCTTGTAAAAGTAAGTGCAGAAGGATTGATAGGATCTTACAAGATTATCAAAGAATAAAACTTTTTTTGTAGCTACTATATAAACAGCATATGATCTTAAAGATTATATGCTGTTTTAGTATTAAAATAAGTCATATATTTATAAATAAAATTTTTATAATATTTAATCAATTCTTATGAAAAAATTACTTTTTTTACTTTTATTTTTTTCTCAAATAACCTATGGTCAAAAACCACCAGGTATGCCAAATCTACCAGGTATGCCAGGTGAGAAAAAAACTGAGGGTTTTACAAAAAACGGCTATGTTAAATATAAATGCAACGCAGTTAATATTTCACCAAAATCATCGGGAACAATAGCACTTGGAAAACTAGGAGCTGGTACTGGAGCATACTATGACTATTCTGAAGAGAAACTTTATGTAGCTCCAGGCGCTGGTGTCAATGTTTCTGTTGATGATTTTCAGACCATGTATAATGATTTTTTGAGTGGTACAGCTCCTCCTCCAACGCAGGGTGTCAGTCAAGTTCCTGCATTGTGTCCTACAGGTGCAAAACAGTGTAACTATAATTGGGCTAATCAAACTGCATGTTACCAAGTAGAATATGAGGGGTGGGATTGCAGCGGACCTAATGTGAAGAATAAAGGTTATTTAAGTCAAAATCAGAAAGACCTAACGAGAGAAAACATATGGAATTTAGTAGTCTGTGGAGGTAATCCGTCACAATAACTAATAATACAAATTCTCACTTTTTAGTAAGTATTATTTAAACAGCATATAAAGATTATTTGCTGTTCCAAAAGATACTCTTTACTCTTCACAGAATATTAGATCTAAGTTCTAATAATTATGAAAACGCGAACCAAAAGGTTTGCGTTTTTTGTTTCCGATGGTTTTTGTAATTTTCCGTTTTAAATAGATTCATTGAAACATCTCTCATTTTCAGTCATCGTTCCCGTATTTAATCGTCCTCAAGAAATTGAAGAGCTTTTAGAGAGTCTTTCAAATCAAGATTTTCAGAAAGACTTTGAAGTACTTATTATTGAGGATGGTTCTACCATTGAATGTAAGGATGTTGTAGCGAAATTTCAATCCAAACTAACCATTCAGTACCATTGTAAAGAAAATTCTGGCCCAGGAGAGAGTCGTAATTACGGAATGCATAAAGCCCAAGGAAATTATTTTATTTTCCTAGATTCAGATGTGATTCTACCAAAACAATATCTTTCAGAGGTTTCCAAACAATTAGAGACCAATTATACCGATGCTTTTGGTGGCCCAGATACTGCCCATCCAAAATTTACCATCTTACAAAAGGCAATCAATTACTCGATGACGTCTTACCTGACTACAGGAGGACTTAGAGGACATAAAAACAGTACTGGAAAATTTCAACCCAGAAGTTTTAATATGGGAATTTCTAAGGAAGCTTTTGAAATAAC
>CATISV010000230.1 GCA_949541125.1 Flavobacterium sp. SCGC AAA160-P02 | reverse complement strand
GAATTGATTACTAAATTGGAATAATTATAAAAAGTTGTAAATTTGCGTCCTTAATTTAAAATTTAGAATATACTAAATGAAACTACAGGAAGATAGAATTGATGAGATAGGGGATAACCACGTTGGAACTTCTGCAAAGACTCCGTTACGTGCTGATGCTTTTGCTATTTCAGATGAAGAAAAAATTTTAAGAATTCAACAAAATATAAGAGATATTTTATTTACCCTTGGCATGGATTTGGAAGATGATAGTATCAAAGGAACTCCAAATAGGGTTGCAAAAGCTTTTGTCAACGAATTGTTTATGGGATTAAATCCTAAAAACAAACCAGGGACCTCTACTTTTAAAAACAATTACAATTATGGTGAAATGTTGGTTGAGAAAAATATTGTTGTTTATTCTACCTGTGAACATCATTTATTGCCCATTGTTGGAAGAGCACATATTGCCTATATTTCTAATGGAAAAGTGATTGGTTTGTCTAAAATGAATCGTATCGTAGAGTTTTTTTCAAAAAGACCACAAGTTCAGGAGCGATTAACCATGCAAGTTGTTCAAGCTATGCAAGAAGCTTTAGGAACTGATGATGTGGCTTGCATTATAGATGCGAAACATTTATGTGTAAACTCTAGAGGAATTAAAGACATAGAAAGTAGTACGGTTACTTCTGAATTTGGAGGAAAGTTTAAGACTAAAGAAACCAAAAATGAATTTTTGGAATATATAAAATTGGAAACAGATTTTCAAGGATTGTAAGATTCTTATAAAATTTATAAAATAAAACAGCCGCTTTCTTAGCGGCTGTTTTATTTTGTTGTTAACGATTGTTTTCTAATGGTTTACCAATACCCATTCCCCTTTTTCTAGTAAAGGAATGGCTTGTTTAAATTTTACAACTTTTTCATCTCCACTCATAACATTTTTGATGGTTACCCGTTCATTTCTCCCAATCTTAGGCTTCTCCCTTACCACAGTTTCAATAGGTTCTCTCTGTTGTTGACGAGAATTACTAATGGCTTGTTCTGTAGTATTTTTCACATCTGCTTTACTCAAGTTTAGTTTTTGCCTAGTTTTTTGACGTTCTTCAGAAATTTGCTGGTTAGCTTGGTTTGGTAATTCTCCTTTAAACAAGAAAGATAGCACCTCTCTGTTTACTTTATCAATCGTAACTTTAAACAATTCAAATGCTTCAAACTTGTAAATTAACAAGGGATCTTTTTGTTCATACGAGGCATTTTGAACTGATTGTTTTAAATCATCCATTTTACGTAAATGATCTTTCCAATTTTCATCAATAATAGCTAGAGTGATATTTTTTTCAAAATCAGCGGCTAATGACTTCCCTTTAGTTTCATAAGCTTCTTTAAGATTAGTCACTACTTGTAGCGTTTTGACCCCATCTGAGAAGGGAACCACAATACGCTCATATCGATCGCCTTCATTCTCATAGACGTTTTTAATTACAGGATAGGTTAAAAGAGCATTTTTTTCAATTTTATCCTTATAATGTGACGTAATTACATCATATAATTTGTTTGTTAATTC
>CATISV010000229.1 GCA_949541125.1 Flavobacterium sp. SCGC AAA160-P02 | reverse complement strand
TGACTATGATATTATTGTAGACGGAACAGATAGTTTGCCAACAAAATACTTGCTAAATGATGTTTGTGTATTACAAGAAAAGCCTTTAGTTTACGGATCTTTATATAAGTTTGATGGGTATGTTAGTACCTTCAATCTTTTACAAGAGGACGGAAGTTTTTCAGCCAATTTGCGAGATGTATTTCCGGAAATGAACACAAATGTTCCCAATTGTTCTGAAGCTGGAACACTCAATGCAATTGTAGGAATGATTGCTACTGCACAGGTCAATGAGGTCTTAAAAATCTTAACAGGCATAGGGACCCCTCTAGTTAATGAATTATTGATTTACAACGCACTTCAAAATACTCAATTAAAGATAAAAATATCACCAAAAACAGGGAAAGAAAAAATAGCATCATTATTTAAAACACAAAAGTATTTTGATATCGCTTGCGCAACTCAACATCCCGAATGGCAAATATCACCAGATGAATTGAAGAAAACCTTGTCGAATAGAGAGTGGAGTCAAAGCCTCATACTTATAGCGGTATTACCAAACTTAGACTTACCTTTTAAAGTACATCATACCATCCCAATTCAAGAATTTGATTTGAATACTTTTGCTGTTGACTACAATAAAACATATGTAATGGTTTGTCAGAGAGGATTCAATGGTTATAATGCAACAAAACAGTTAAGAGAGAAATACCCAACATTAAATGTCTTTAATCTAACAGGAGGAATTAGTAGTTATTGATAAAAAGATCGTATTTTGATTCAGTAAAAAAAGAAACGTATAAAAAAAATAATATTCAATAATTTTAGGGATAAGCATTCACCCAAACTTCACCATCAGAAAAATGTTCTTTTTTCCATATTGGAACAGTTTTTTTTAAAGTATCAATAGCAAATTCACAGGCCTCAAAAGCAGCTTTTCTATGGGCAGCAGAAACTGTTATAATTACAGGAATGTCTCCAATTTGTAATACTCCCTCTGCATGATGAATCGCTATCTTTTTTATTGAAAACTTTTCTAAACACAAATTTGCAATCTTTTGCATTTCTTTAATCGCCATGGGTTTGTAGGTAGAAAAGTCTAGGTGGGTAACTTCTTTGTTTTGAGTGATGTTTCTCACAGTTCCTACAAAAGTAGAAATTCCACCACAAGAATCATTGGATACAAATTGATGACATTCATCAAGGCTTAAAATTCCTTTACTAATTTTTATCGACGTATTGTTCATCATAATTAGACAAAAATAGAAAATCTAGAACGTATCTTTGCAAAATAATTTTTATGCTCGATTCAATGAATATATTTTTTAGAGTTGTTGGGTTTTTAGAAGGGATCTCATATTTATTACTACTTTTTATCGCTGTTCCAATTAAATATTGGATGAATGATCCTCAATATGTCAAGCTATTAGGAATGCCACATGGTTTACTATTTGTTTTGTATATAGTCTTTGCTTTTTTAATAAAATTTAAGATGAAATGGAATATAAAAACTTTTAGTATTGTGATCTTAGCATCGATTGTTCCGTTTGGGACGTTTTATGTAGATAAGAAATTTTTGAGAGATTAACCACCACTTACGGGTGGAATTATCGCCACAACATCATTTTCTTTTAAGATCATTTCGTCAGTGGCATAGCTTTCGTTTACTGCAATGGAATAGGAATTAATTTGGGATAATTTGGGATATTTTTGATGAATGAATTCCTTAAATTCTAAGACTGATGATTCCTCAGAAAGCGAGAGTATTACAGTTGTTTTTCCAGTAAAATCTGAAGAAATTCCAAAAAAAAGTACCTGCAAATCCATATGGTCAAAGATAACGGATATTTTAATTAATAGTGATACCAAACAAAAAGCCATCCTTTTTGGTTCCGTTAAAAATTGATTGAACAAAATCAACCCTAAAAATCCGCCATTTTCCAAATCCAATATTATCTAAGCCAATAGAATATTCAAAATATGGTTTTCTTCCTCCGGTAAATAATCCTTTTGCCCCAGTAACCAAGTGAAAATTTAGTTGATTGATTAGAGGAATTTTATTTAATAAATAGCCTTGAAAATTATGTTCAATATGAGCTTCTGTATATTTATCATTTGTACTAAAGGTATAGTAATCCAATAGGTTAAAACTATTCAGTCTATTTCTAGGTGGAACTATAAGTTGATTTCCATTTATATGTAAATAATCCATAAAAGGGATATCTTTTTTTTGAAAGAAAATACCTGAACGAGTAGCATATCTAAAATTTCCAAAGTTTTCTGTAGGAACGAATTGACGAACAGTACTTACAAGTAAATTGGATGTAAACTCCCGATTAGTTATACCAAAATTTTTTCGATAGTTTATTGAAACGTTAGGATATTTAGAACTTTCAATATTGAATTTGCTGTTTGGATACGACAAATATTTCTGACCAAAGGCAAAGCGTATTCCTAAATTTAATGAGAATAACTTGTGTTTTGTAAAAGGAGCGGTAACATCCCTTGGGTCCAAGGGGTTATTGGATTGAAAAGCAATATCTCTACCAAAAATTACAAAGTTGGTGGTATTAAACAAGGGTTTTCTTTCAGCATATTCTATATCACCTGACAGATAAATTCCATTATTAACTTCTTGAGAATATTCAATTTTACCAAAATTCTTTTCATATATTTTTAAATAATTTTTTTTTCTTAGCAGAGAATAAGTGGTATTGTTAAATCTAGAAATAGGATTTCTGTCATTAAATTGATTGGTGCTAATTCCCGTAGAAAAGGTAAATTTTGGCCTGTCTATATTATTCCATTTTTTAGAAAAATAAAAGACAGGTCTCACTTTTTTTTCTGAGAAACCATAGTTAATATCTACGCCAGTTCTGATCCATTTTCCTTTGTTGTCAAGTCGTTTAAAATAATTAATATTTGTTGATGCGTTCCATCCTTGGACTGTATTGTATGCAATATTTGTTAATGGAGAATTTAAAGAAAGAGACCATTTCTTGTAGGAATTCCTATAAGAATATCCAGTAATTAGTGACATTAGCTTAAATCTATTATTTTTTTGATCTATAGAATCTAAATATCTTTTAGATTTTCTCACAACTTTTATACGATCCTTCTTGACATAATCTTTAACCTCCTCTGAAGTAAGAGGAACCGGTCTTAATTGATCCCAAAATATTGAATCCTTTTCCGTAGCACCATCAGCAAATGACAACATTTCATTTGTGAAAGGTTTTTTTGTGAAATCAGGAGAAAAATGATAGTTAGAGTACGCTGCAGAAAAACGACCATCTACATTAAATCCAAACAGTCCAAATTTAAAATCAATCGTTTGTGAAATTTTAACCCATGCCTTATCTTTTTCAGAATAATTATAGTTTTGTTTAAATTTTAATATGTCAATAATTGGAATTCCTACCTGCCTTCCTGAGGCTACTAAATCAATTCCATAAATAGCCCAATCATCTTCTACAATATAAATAAAGCCACTAAAAACACGATCACCTTCTCTTTTTGGCGTTACTCTCACTTTATTTATCAAAAGCCCTTTGGAATCATAAAAAGAGCCTTCTAATGTAAATTGATAATACCCGAAAGCCCCATCTGCAATTGGAGAGACTAAGTTACTTTCTCCTACAATCACAGTATTATTATAAAAATCAAAATTAGCTTCCTTGGCTCTGTTGAAACTAATTCCGTTATCAGACCCACTTACTTTAGAGGCAATTATTTTTTCTTTAAAATTTGTTGGTTTTTTTTGATAGGCAATTTCTGAAATAGTTTCTGATAAGTAGATAATTCCTGTTCTCGTAGAATCTAATCCCCCTCCTAAATCACCTACTTCTTGACCGAGTATTTTTTTAGGGGCATTTTTTACTCTAAATAAACCTCGAGAATAAAAGTTAGAAGTATATTCTTTAAATGGAGCTGTATTTTTTTCTTTGTTGTCGATCGAATTTCTAATAATTTTATTTGCAGGGTTTTCTTTGTTTGAGATAGAAATTTCATCCAAAATGATATTTTCATCTTCCAAAACCACATTTATTTCAAAAGGAAACCGATCGATAAATACAGATTTTTTGACGGTTTTATACCCTAAAAACTGAAAAACAACGGTATAATTACCAACTTTATTGGCATCTAATTCGTAATATCCGTCATTATTAGATGTAGTTCCTGTAATCGTTTCATTAAAATAAATACTTACAAAAGAGAGAGGGTTTTTATTGGTATCTGTAATTTTCCCTTTTATTTGAGAAAAAGCAGCAGAATAGTAGATCAAAAAAAACAATTGTATAACTTTCCTCATAATTTTTATTGGTTCAGTTTCACAAACATATTTATTTAGAAAGTGTTTTAATATTAAAACAATGTTAAACAAAATTACGTTAAACAAGATACAATAAACTCTTTGACCCTTTTTCTCTGATAAAGTCTATATTTGTGAAGCATTAAACAATGATGAATACATGAGTGATTCTAGAAAAAGGCATGAAGCTTTAGTATACCACGCAAAACCAAAGCCTGGAAAAATTGAAGTCAATCCGACTAAAAAATACACAACTCAACACGATTTGGCATTAGCATATTCTCCAGGAGTTGCTGAGCCTTGTTTAGAAATAGCAAAAGACAAGAATAATGTATATAAGTACACTGCTAAAAGTAATTTGGTGGCTGTTATTACTAACGGTACAGCTGTTTTAGGCCTAGGAGATATTGGGCCAGAAGCTTCAAAACCAGTGATGGAGGGAAAAGGCTTGTTATTTAAAATATTTGCTGATATTGATGTGTTTGATATTGAAATTGATGCAAAAGATGTTGATAAATTTGTAGAGACTGTAAAAGCGATAGCGCCAACATTTGGAGGGATAAATTTGGAGGATATAAAAGCTCCAGAAGCTTTTGAAATAGAAAGAAGATTAAAAGAAGAATTAGAGATTCCTGTGATGCATGACGATCAGCATGGAACTGCTATTATATCCGCTGCGGCACTAAAAAATGCTTTGGATATTACGAATAAAAATATTTCTGAGATTCGGATTGTTGTTAATGGAGCTGGAGCAGCTGCAATTTCTTGCACAAAGCTATACATTAGTCTAGGAGTAAAGGTTGAGAATGTTATCATGTGCGATAGCAAAGGAGTAATAAGAACAGATAGAGATTTTTTAACTCCCACAAAGAAACAATTTGCCACTGATATACATGTAAATACTTTAGAGGAGGCTATGCAAAATGCAGATGTGTTTATAGGTTTGTCAAAAGGAAATGTTGTGACACCAGAAATGTTACTCTCTATGGCAAAAGACCCCATTGTTTTTGCTATGGCAAATCCAGAACCTGAAATTTCTTATGATCTTGCTTGTACTACAAGAGAAGATGTAATTATGGCAACAGGAAGATCAGATAATCCTAATCAAGTTAATAATGTTCTAGGTTTTCCTTTTATTTTTAGAGGAGCCTTAGATGTAAGGGCTACTAAAATTAATGAAGCAATGAAAATGGCAGCGGTAAACGCTTTAGCAGATTTAGCCAAGCAATCTGTTCCAGAACAGGTAAACATTGTGTATGATGAAGTAAGTCTTTCTTATGGAAAAGAATATATCATTCCAAAACCATTTGATCCAAGACTCATTTATGAGATACCTCCAGCCGTTGCTAAAGCAGCGATTGCATCAGGTGTTGCTTTAGAACCTATCAAAGATTGGGACAAATACAGAGATCAATTAATGGACAGATCCGGAATTGCTAGTAAAGAAATAAGATTACTACACAATAGAGCCAAGAGAAGTCCGAAAAGCATAGTATTTGCTGAAGCAGATCATTTAGACGTTTTGAAAGCTGCTCAAAGAGTCTATGAAGAAAAATTGGGATACCCTATTTTATTGGGGAGGAAAGAAGTAATCTTAGCCTTAAAAAATGAGTTATGCTTTATGGCAGAGGTTCCAATATATGATCCTAAAACTGATGAAGAAACCGAAAGAAGAAACCGTTTTGCAGTTAAATATTGGGAGACAAGACAACGAAAAGGAATAAGCTTGAGTCAAGCAAAAAAATTAATGCGAGAGCGAAATTATTTTGCGGCAATGATGGTTAATGAAGGAGAGGCAGATTCTTTAATAACCGGATACTCTAGGCCTTATCCTACTGTAGTGAAACCGATGATTGAGTTGATCGGGAAAGACAGAGGGGTCACTAGAATTGCTGCAGCTAACTTAATGTTAACAAAGCAAGGACCTATGTTTTTAGCAGATACAACAATAAACATAAATCCAACCGCAAAAGACTTAGCGAAGATTTCTCAGATGACTTATAAGCTTGTAAAAATGTTTGGGATGAAACCAAATACAGCAATGCTATCATTTTCTAATTTTGGATCCTCGAAATCTGATAGCTCAAGAAAAATTCAGGAAGCTATATCCTACATTCATCGACATTTCCCTCATGTTATTATAGACGGAGAATTACAAGCAGATTTTGCTTTAAATCCAGAAATGCTAGCTAAAGAATTCCCTTTTTCCAAACTAAATGGTAAAAAGGTAAATGTATTAATATTTCCTAATTTAGAGTCTGCAAACATTACCTATAAGTTATTGAAACAAATTGACAGATCGGAGTCCATAGGACCGATAATCTTAGGGCTAAAAAAACCGGTACATATTCTACAATTAGGAGCAAGTGTGGACGAAATGGTTAATATGGCTGCTGTGGCAATTGTTGATGCACAACAAAAACAACAAAAGGTAAAAAATTAATTTATTACATTCGAGTAGCAAAAGATAAAAATGATTACACAGATTCGAGGAAGACTAGTAGAAAAAACACCTACATTTATTGTAGTAGACTGCTCTGGAGTAGGGTATTTATTACATATTTCATTGCAAACTTTTTCATCACTTCCAGAAGATGAGAATGTAAGGTTATATACTCACCTATCAATTAGGGAGGATGCACATACGCTCTTTGGATTTATAAGTAAACAAGAAAGGGAAGTTTTTAAATTATTAATTTCGGTATCTGGTGTGGGCCCTAGTATAGCAAGAACTATGCTTTCGTCCATGAGTACAGAAGAGGTTCAGAAAGCGATTGCTTCAGACAATGTCGCTTTAATTCAATCTGTCAAAGGGATTGGCGCAAAAACTGCTCAGCGAGTTATCGTTGATTTAAAAGATAAAATTTTAAAAACCTTTGA
>CATISV010000228.1 GCA_949541125.1 Flavobacterium sp. SCGC AAA160-P02 | reverse complement strand
ATAAAATAATAGGAACATATTTTCAAAATACTATGGCGCTGCATGAGGCAATCGATAAAGGAGCAGATGAGGCATTAATGATGGATGTTGATGGCTTTATTTCAGAGGGAAGCGGTGAAAATATTTTTATTGTGAAAGACGAAGTTATTAAAACACCAACTACAAAACATTGTCTAAATGGCATTACAAGACAGTCAGTGATTCAAATTGCTAAGGACCTCAATTATGAAGTTGTTGAAAAAGATATTCAATATGAAGAATTGGTTCTAGCGGATGAGGCTTTCTTCACAGGAACGGCAGTTGAAATAACTCCAATAAGAAAAGTTGATGAAAAAATAATTGGCAGTGGGGAAAGAGGGCCAATTTCTAACAAGCTTCAAGAAGCGTTTGCACAAATAATTTCTGGAAATAATGCTTCTTATTCAAATTGGCTAACCTATACAACTAATTAAACATTGCAAAAATTAAATATAGCAATTTTAAGTTATAGGAGCGCTAAGTTTGGAGGTGGCCAAGGCGTATATATAAAAGATATTTCATTTGCTCTAAGCTTTATGGGGCACAATGTGGATGTTATATCTGGGCCTCCATATCCAGATCTGCATGATGGGATCAAATTAATAAAGTTACCAGGATTAGACTTATTTGAAACATTTTCATTTAAGGATAGATTTAAAAAGTTTAAAAAAAAGAAAAGTAAAAACTTTGATGATTATTACGAATTTTTTACTGCACTCATAGGAGGATTCCCTGAGCCAAGGACTTTTGGTAATAGAGCCAATGCCTATATTGTAAATAACAATAATTATGACGTTATTATTGATAATCAATCAATCAGCTATGGATTAATAGAAATTCAAAAAAAATTTCCTTTAATTGAAATAATTCATCATCCTATTACTTTTGATTACAAATTCGAATTAGCAGCATCTAAAAAGATTAAATATAAAATTTCAAGATATTTGTGGTATTCATTTCTTAAAATGCAAAAGCAGGTAGCACCGAAATTACAAAATATCATTACACCATCGCAGAGCTCTAAAAAAGGCATCATCGAAGAATTCAGTTGTAAAAAAGATAATATTACAGTTATAAATAATGGTATAGATACTGAAGAGTTTTCACCAATTGAAGGATCTGTTAGAGACCCAAATAGACTTATCACCACTGCAAGTGCTGACGTGCCACTAAAGGGTTTAGATTATTCATTGAAAGCTCTCAAAATTCTTAAAAAAGATAATCCAAATATTCACCTTATAGTAATAGGAAGCTTTAAAAAGGGCGGGCATACAGAAAGATTAATAAAAGAACTTGATATTAAAGATAATATATTTTTTAAAAGACATCTATCAAAGGAAGAAATAAGAGAGTTATATTCAACAAGCTCTATTGCTTTGGTTACATCATTATATGAAGGATTTGGTTATCCAGTAATTGAAGCTATGAGTTGTGAAGTACCCTTAATAGCAACCAATGTTGCTTCGATACCAGAGTTAGTTGGAAAATATGGGATTCTTATCGATCCAAAGGATGAAAATCAACTAAGCAACAAAATAAAAAATGTTTTAAATAATTATGAAGATTACAAAAAAAATGCTATCCAAGGAAGGCAACATGTAATTAATACCTTTAATTGGTCTAAAATAACTCATGAATACGAAAAAGCCATCTTCAAAACTATCGAGAACCATAAAAAATGCTAACTTTTAATTTTTCAAAACATAAAATTGAAGATGCTAATGGCCT
>CATISV010000227.1 GCA_949541125.1 Flavobacterium sp. SCGC AAA160-P02 | reverse complement strand
GTTTTACCTATTTCATTAAAGTTAGGAAGCTCTTCAACGTAGACATTTTCATGATATTCTTCTTCTAAAGCAGAATTATTTTCTACATATTGACCAAAATGCCAAAATTCTTTTAAATCACCTTCTTTTTTTCCTTTTGCACTTTCTTTTCCAAAAGAGACATATCCTCTTTGACCACCAATTCCTGGAACTTCATATTTTCTTTTCACCTCTACAGGAAGATCAAAAAAGTTTTTGATTTCAGCATAAAGTTCTTTGACAAGAGAATCTTTTAAAAAATGTCCCTTTAAGGCGACAAATCCAATATTTTCATATGCATGTCCAATTTCATCAATAAACTTTTGTTTTCTAGAGGGTTTTTCAGATAAAAAATCAGCTAAATTTACGCTTGGTATTTTTTTCATTATTTAAAATTTAAATTAGGTGTGTTAAAATAGGTTTTATTATTTGTTTAGTAAGGTAGATTTATTGTTTAATTTCTTGTTCACACAAGAGAAGTGTTTCTTCGTATGAATTTAAAATATTAACAAGCCTTTTTAGTTGAATTATATCTTCTTCAAGAGATATATAAAGATCAACTAAATAATTATTTTTTTTTGTCATCTCAGATGATTTTTTGTTCGAATTACCCAGATACAATGAAAGCAATACACTAGAGAAGATTACTAAACCTTCTATTAAATAACCCCAAAAAGATTTTTTCATACAATGAATTTACAGGTTTATTTTCTACTATATCCTGAAATTAAAGGCTTAAATTTTACAGGCAGCTTAAAGCCTTTGATATAGTCTTTAAATTTATCGGTAGTTGCACCATACACAGTTATTAAATCTATAGTAAAATGATCCATAAAAGAATTAAAATGATTTTCACTGATTCCACCAGGTGAAATATTATCTCCGTGAACTTTCATTGCCTTTTGGTTAGCGTATCGTTCAATCAATGTAACTTTATTTTTTCCAGATTTAAAAAATGACCAACCCAATGAATTAGCCTCAGTTTTGTCAATCATTTGCTGATAAAATTTAGAAAATTCTTCAATCTCTTCATCACTTTTGTTGTTGGTATTCATTTCAACAACAAATATTATTTCTTCTCTATTGTATTTAGTTAATGGAATACTGGAATTCCAAATGTCTTTTTTCATCAACCAATCACCATTAGTTTGCTTCTCCCATATCACAATATATTTTCCATAATCTTCTCCAATAGTTATACCCTCGGGAGACTTAATTTTTAATTCATAAGTTCCTTCATCATAGGCTATTTTACCTGAAACAAAAATATCTCTTTCACTAAATATTAAGTCACCTGATCCCATTTCTATCTCATTTTTCAAAGCTGACTTAATCATTTCTGAACCAACCACAAAATCAATATTAGGTGGCATAACGACAGCATCTTTTGAATGCAATGATGCTAAGCCTTCTAAATTTCCAGAATTATAATATTGAACATACATCTTGTTTGCATCTTTTATCTTTTGAATTTCATTTTCAGAGTTATTTTTACAAGTTGTAAGCGTAACAAATAATATTGGTAAGAGAATTTTTTTCATAATCTATTGTTTTTTTATAATAAAGTTAAGTTAGTTTACATAATTATTATTTCTTGCGAAAAGGAATTAAGTATGAAATTGTGTAATTAAATCCAAAACCTGTATTGCTCGCATAAATTCGATTAAACCCTGGTGCATAGTGAATCTTGAAATTTGTTGTATTTGTATTGCTTACCATAATTTTATAAGAGCTACTAAAACTAATAAAAATATTATTATGAATTTCTGCTCTAAAACCAATTTGTATTTCAGCCCAATGAGCTGTGAGTCCATCTTCAGTAATTGGTGTGGTAATAGTTTCGGTGGGTAAAATACTATTTCCTGTATTTATTTGATAGCTATTTAAAGTTTCATTAAATGTTGCGAAACCATAACGAAATCCTATAAAAATTTCATTATTCATATCTAACCAATTCTTATATGAATTAAAATTTAACCCCATTTTTATATAGCTCCCTTTAGAGGTAAAATTTGTAAAATCTTCTTTTGTTGTAAATTCTTCGGTTCCAAGTTCAGCAGCCAAATACCATTTTTTTGAAATCCTATAATCTCCTACAATTTCAAATCCACTAGAATAATCTTGTAATAAGGATCTAATAGGTTTGCTTAAATCTACACCACCCCTCAAGCCGTAATTTGTTTTATAGATAACACTATCTTTTGGAATGCTATCATTATCTTGTTGAGCACTAACACCCAGAACAATAAATAAAAAAAAGAAACTAATGATAAATTTGTACATGTGCTGATGATTCATCTTCAATGGTCGTTATTGTAAAAACATTATCCCCAAATTCTGTTAGCCCTAAAATCCAGTCATTTGTAGAATCGGATGTAACAATTACATTATTAAAAATTGCCTTAAACCCACAAGACCTGGATACAAATACTTCCTCAACTTCATATGTTATAGTCAAAATGTCTTGATTACCTTCCGAGGATAAATTATAAATAATTTCATTTTGGGTAACATCTAGAGGAAGTATTATAGAGTCTAGACTTACGTTAGAATAAATTTCTCCATATCCTTCAAGCTGTACTGTTAAATTTGTCACGGATTTTGTTTCTGAAATATTTGTAGCATCATAAAAACGGATAATCATATTTGGGGTAATAGGATCTATACAAAAGTCATCTTTTTCACAGCCGTTAATCAACAAAGAAAAGAACGTTAAAAAATAAAAATATTTTTTCATATATTAAATATGTATCATGATTTCAAAAATACAACAATTTTAAAAGCTTTAAATTGTTTTTTAATATTATAATTTCTCAAATAAAACAATAGATTCAATATGAGATGTATGAGGAAATTGATCGACCAAACTTAATTTTTTTAATTTGTAACCAGACTCTATCAATTCTACAGTATCCCTAGCTTGTGTAGCAGGATTACAAGAAACATATACTATCCTGTCGGCATTGATATTAATTATTTTTTTGAGTGTTTTAGGAGCTATTCCTGTTCGGGACGGATCTAAAATAATAGTACGAATCTTATTTTGATATTTAGGATATTCATTTAAAAATTTTCCAACGTCAGAAGCATAAAATTGCAATCCCTTTAAATTGTTTCTTTTAGAATTTTTCTTAGCATCTTCAATGGCTGAAGTAATGATATCTACTCCAATAATTTTTGCATTGCTACTTTTTGAAGCAAGAATTTGCCCAATGGTTCCTGTTCCACAAAATAAATCCATTACCACTGAATTGTCAATAGCTTCCTTGATTTCAAGAGCATAATCGATTACTTTTGAATACAATTTTTCTGCAGATTTGGGATTTGTTTGAAAAAAACTTTTCATGCTAATTTCAAAATTCAAGCCTAATAATTCTTCAACTATTTTATCTTCTCCTTCTATAAGCCTACTATTTCCAGAGGTTGCAAGAGTTCTATCTCCAGTTTCATCATTAATAGAGTGCAATAATCCGCAAAATCGTTCCTTAAAAATATCCTTTAATAGGGTAGAAAAACCGTTTAAATCAAATTCAGGAAGCCTATACGAGGTGGTTACTAGATTGAATAAGAGTTGATCTGTTTTGTAGGATTTTCTAACGACAAAATATCTAAAAAACCCTTCTCTTTTTGGGCCATGCCAAGGCGATAGTCCCGTTGCTTCACAATATTTTCTTATGAGCTTAATATTGTCTTCAACTTGTTTATCAAACAATCCAGAATCTTTTTCTAAATTATCTCCCATCCACCAAACCCCTCGTCTTTTAAAGCCCAAGGTAAAAACATCAACATCCGTTTTATTTTCTCTATCATAACCTATGGCTGAAAAGGTATATTCCATTTTATTTCGATAATGAAAAATATTTGGTGAAGAAATAAATTCATCAAATAGGTCATTGATGTTTTCAACTTTACCAATACGTTTAAATAGTGATAAAGTGCTTTCTTTTTTATATTTATGCTGTAATTCTATTGGTAATTGTATGAATGGAGCACCTGGAATATCTTGATACGGAACTGCTATTTCATCCTCAGAATTCTGAAGTACCTCAATTAATTTACACTCAGCATATTTTTTACTTGACTTTTTTACTTGCGCTTTTACAATTTGTCCAGGGAGTGTGTTAGGAATAAATACCACAAATTCTCCTTCTTTTGAACGAATCCTAGCAATACCTTTACCTCCAAAGGCATAGTCCTCAATTTTTAATATTAAAACCTGACCTCTTTTTACAAATCTATTTCGTTCTCTTTTTGGCATTTTTCTCTGTAGTAATAATGGTTTGTAAAATTAGGAAAAGATATGATTGAAATATGAATAATTAGGTTTAAAATTGATTTGTTTGATATGAAATATATTTCCTAAATTGCAAGTCCTAGGGATGATTTCTTTCCCACGCTGAATTTTCGGAACCCTCGAAAGGATAAAGGTAGATAAGGAATGGTTATTTTATAAATTTAAAGGTATTAAAAATGGCTGTTTTAAACTCAATAACTTCGCAACAAGCGATCGATTTAGAAAACAATTACGGAGCACACAATTACCATCCATTACCAGTAGTATTGAGTCGAGGAGAAAGGGTGTATGTTTGGGATGTAGAAGGTAAAAAGTATTATGACTTTTTATCTGCGTACTCCGCAGTAAATCAAGGACATTGTCATCCGAAAATTGTAAATGCTTTAACAGAACAAGCTAGTATTTTAACCTTAACCTCTCGTGCATTTCACAATAATATACTAGGGTCCTATGAAAAGTATGTAACTAGTTTATTCGGTTATGATAAAATTCTACCTATGAATACTGGGGTAGAAGGGGGTGAAACTGCTATAAAATTATGTAGAAAATGGGCTTATAAAGTTAAAGGTATTCAAGAGAATAAAGCAAAAATTTTATTTGCCGAAAATAATTTTTGGGGAAGAACTTTGGCTGCTGTATCTTCCTCTACAGACCCTAGTGCATACAAGGATTATGGTCCTTATTTACCTGGTTTTGAAATAGTTAAATATAATGATTTAAAAGCTTTGGAAAAGTCTTTAGAAGATCCAAATGTTGCTGGCTTTATGGTGGAACCCATTCAAGGAGAGGCAGGAGTAGTAGTACCAGATGAGGGATATTTAAAAAAGGCTTACGCATTGTGTAAGTCAAAAAACGTATTATTTATTGCAGACGAGGTTCAAACAGGTATTTCTAGAACAGGAAAATTATTTTGCTGTCAACACGAGGATGTTAAACCTGATATTTTAATTTTAGGAAAAGCCTTGTCTGGAGGAGTTTTTCCCGTTTCTGCTGCACTTGCTGATGACGAAATTATGATGACAATTAAACCAGGTGAGCATGGCTCAACTTTTGGAGGTAATCCATTGGGCTGTAGAGTAGCTATGGCTGCATTAAAAGTGGCTGTTGAAGAAAATTTAGCCGATAATGCAGAAAAGTTAGGAAAAATATTTAGAGCAGAATTATCTCATTTTGCGAAAGAAAATAATTTAATAAAACTTGTTAGAGGGAAAGGATTGTTAAATGCTATAGTCATTAATGATTCCGAGGAGAGTTCAACGGCTTGGGATATCTGTATGAAACTCCGAGACAATGGTTTACTGGCCAAACCTACTCATGGAAATATCATTCGTTTTGCTCCACCTCTGGTCATCAACGAAGAAGAGTTGAGAGATTGTATCTCAATTATTAAGAAGACCATTACCGAATTCAACTAAGCAAAAAAGAGGTATTTCACCTCTTTTTCATTCGTTAACGATACTTTATTGCAAATCAAGAAGTTTTTCCTGTAAAAGTTGTGGATCTTGTAATACTGTCCATCCAATTATAGAAATAAACCAAATGACATAAGCTAAAAATATTACATTAAAAATGATTCCTATAATTCCTAAAACTTTACCTGTTTTAGCATTTGATGGGCTCGAATAAAGTTCAGGGTTTTTATTGAATATTTTTATTGCTTTATTTCCTAAAACAACTGCTATTATTCCCATAGGTAATCCTATAATACCATAGCAACAACAGGTTATAATTGATAAAATCCCTAAAACTAAAGAGGCTGTTGAATTAGGCAAAGTACTTCTTTCCATAAGATAAAATTAGTTGATTAAATGATTCATTTTTATTGCGTAACTACCAACAAT
>CATISV010000226.1 GCA_949541125.1 Flavobacterium sp. SCGC AAA160-P02 | reverse complement strand
ATGTTTGATTCTCGATTACGATTATCAAATCAAGTTGTAGATGAAGTTCAAAAACATTTTAACACAATGGTTTTTGAAACAATTATTAGAAGAAATGTACGTTTAGGAGAAGCACCAAGTTATGGAGAAAGTATTATAGCTTACGATGCTACTAGTAAAGGTGCTGTAAATTACCTAAATTTTGCAAATGAAATCTTACAAAAGAATCAATAAAAATGGCAAAGGCTAATAAAAAACAAGTATTGGGAAGGGGGTTGTCTGCAATATTAAAAGAAACTTCAAAAGATATTTCTGATACTAATCAAGTTGTTGGAAATATCGTAGAGATTGATCTGGAAACAATTGATGTAAATCCATACCAACCAAGAACATACTTTGATCAAGAATCCCTGAAAGAACTTGCCAATTCAATTAAAGAATTAGGGGTGATTCAACCCATAACTGTAAGAAAATTAGGAGATTTGTTTCAATTAGTCTCAGGTGAACGTCGTTTTAGAGCTTCAAAATTAATTGGAAATAAAACCATACCCGCATATGTTAGAATCGCCAACGATCAAGAAATTCTTGAAATGGCATTGGTTGAAAATATTCAACGTAAAAATTTAGATCCTATTGAAATCGCTTTATCTTATCAAAGACTCATTGATGAAATTCAATTAACTCAAGAAGAGTTAAGCATAAAAGTTGGGAAAAAAAGATCTACGGTAGCCAACTATTTAAGATTGTTAAAATTAGATCCTATTATACAAACAGGAATGAGAGATGGTTTTATAACGATGGGGCATGGAAGAGCTTTAATTAATATTGATAATTCTAAAGATCAATTGGATATTTATAAAAAAATATTGCACAAAAAATTATCCGTTAGACAAACAGAAGAATTGGTGAAGACCTTAAAAAATGGTTTAACTTCTAGTAAAGTCAATAAAAAATCGATTCCAACATACATTCAAGATAGTTTATCGGAGATAAATTCATTTCTTGGTCATAAGGTCAATATTACTGTGAACTCAAATGGAAAAGGAAAAATTTCCATTCCGTTTCATTCTCAAGAAGATTTTGAAAGAATTAAAAACTTACTTAAATAAGTGTTTAGAGAAAACTTCATATCAGTACTTTTTTTTGTTCTTTGCTCATTCTATTCCTATAGTCAAAAAGACTCTGTTAAAGTAGAGACTTCCTATAAAATGAACTCTTCTAATACCATATACAATCCTCTATCCCCATCAAAAGCAGCCTTCTATTCTGCTATTTTTCCAGGGGGTGGACAAATCTATAATAAAAAGTATTGGAAAGTCCCTATCGTCTGGTCAGCTTTAGGGACAAGTACCTATTTTTATTTAAATAATAATAGTCAATATAAACGTTATAGAAGTGCTTACAAACAAAGAAAAAATGGTTTACAAGACGAATTTACCTTAGACGATGGAACCGAAATTATTTCCCTTACAGGTTTAGAAAGAGCACAGAAAACATTGAGGGGAAATAGAGACTTATCCATCCTTTCTACCGTATTAATTTATGTCTTACAAATTGTAGAAGCAAGTGTAAATGCTCATCTACTACAATTTGATGCCAGTGATAATTTAACTGTAAATCCCAAATTATTTAATGACCCCATTAGAATAGATGTCGCCTCACTCGGATTAAGCCTGAAATACACTTTTTAAATGAAAATAGCACTTCTAGGATATGGTAAAATGGGTAGAGAGGTTGAGAAAATAGCTTTAAAAAGAGGACATACAATAGTTTTAAAGATAAAAGAAGACGAAAAATATAATCTTTCTAAAGCAGATATTGCCATTGATTTTAGTGTCCCAAACGCAGCACTTTCTCATATAATCAATTGTTTTAAAAACAATATTCCTGTTGTTTCCGGAACTACTGGCTGGTTAGAAAACTTCCATAAAGCTATTGACACATGTAAAGAAAAAAATGGAAGTTTTATTTATGCTTCAAATTTTAGTATTGGTGTCAATATTTTTTTTGAATTAAATGACCAACTATCAAAAATGATGAATTCATTGGAGGAATATTCTGTGAATATTGAAGAAATTCACCATACAAAAAAATTAGATGCTCCTAGTGGAACTGCAATCACTTTAGCGGAAGGAATTATAAAAAATTCTTCAAAAAGTAATTGGGAGTTAATGGAAAATATGACTAATATAGATTCTAAACTAATCCCTATTTCAGTAAAAAGAATTCCTGATATTCCAGGAACTCACATGGTTTCTTATGAATCAGAAATAGATTCTATTAAAATTAAGCACACATCAAAAAACAGAAAAGGATTTGCTTTAGGGGCTATAATTGCAGCAGAATGGTTAATTAATAAAAGAGGAATTTATTCCATGAAAGATGTATTAAACTTTGGTTAAAACCGTAACATTTTCTTTTATTTGTAATCTAATTATAAAGTAGTAAATACAAATTTATGACAATAACTGAATGGTTTATTTTTTTTCTAATTGTACAAGTAATTCATTTTGCTGGAACATGGAAGTTGTATCAAAGAGCCAATAAAAAAGCGTGGGAAGCTGCTATACCAATATATAATGCTATCGTTTTAATGGATATTATTAGAAGACCCAAATGGTGGGTTCTTCTGTTATTCTTTCCAATTATAAATCAATTAATGTTTCCTATTCTATGGATTGAAACAGCGAGAAGCTTTGGTTTTAATAAAAGAAAAGATACTGCTTTAGTACTCATAACATTTGGTTTTTACTTATTCTATATTAATTACGCCACTAATTCGCCCTACAAAGAAGACAGAAGCTTAAAACCTAGAACTGGACTTGGAGAATGGGTAAGCTCTATTGCTTTTGCAATCATTGCTGCTACCCTAGTTCATACATATATAATGCAGCCTTATACCATTCCGACCTCATCATTAGAAAAAACTTTACTAGTTGGAGATTATCTATTTGTTAGTAAATTTCATTATGGAGCAAGAGTTCCATCTACGACAATTGCTACACCAATGCTTCACGATAGTCTTCCGACATCTATCTTAGGTAGTAAAAATACTAAATCATACATATCAAAACCGCAAATTCCATACTTAAGAATTCCTGGTTTTCAGAAAATTAAACGCAATGATATCGTTGTTTTTAATTGGCCTGTAGATACATTAGTACATTGGGTAGATCCCAGTAAAGGAATAGACTACAAACCATTAGATAAGAAAACAAACTATGTAAAAAGATGTGTCGGAATTGCCGGTGATACACTCGAAATAAGAGATGGGTATGTATACATCAATGGAAAACAAAATATACTCCCAGATAGGGCTAAACTTCAATTTTACAATACAATATATTCAAGTAAAGGGCTTTCTACAAATAAATTATTAAGATACACTAATAAAGAATTTGAAAGAAAATTTATCATAGACTTCACGAGTCAACAACAATATGATGAGGTGATGAAGTATGTAATTAAATCCCCAGAAAATATCAAGGGTAATCAATTTAAAATTACTACTTCAGACACTGGAATTCCACAATCAATTATCAATGGATATCGATTAGATATCAAGGAGATCAGTCCTTACAAAAGAAAAGTAAATATCACCGATGAAGTTGCAGATAAATTACGAAAAGATTCTGAGGTTGATAGTGTTATTAAAGTTATAGAACCTAAAGGAAGAAAAGGCATAAATTTGTTTCCTCAAGTATCTAGTTTAGATTGGAATACAGATAATTATGGGCCTATATACATTCCCCAAAAAGGAAGTTCAGTACCTTTAAACATGAATACTTTACCTTTTTATAAAAGAATTATTAGTGAATATGAACACAATCAATTAGATGTGATTGGAGAGCATATTTTTATTAATGGAAAAAAAGTTGATTCATACACTTTTAAGCAAGATTACTATTGGATGATGGGTGACAACAGACAAAACTCTTTGGATGCTAGAAGTTGGGGGTATGTCCCTTTTGATCATGTTGTAGGAAAACCTGTTTTAATTTGGTTTAGTATTGAAAATGGAAAGATTAGATGGGAACGATTATTTACTACTGTAGGAGGAGAAGGGAAACCTGTTTCTTATTTCCTATATTTCTTATTTGCTTTAGGTGGATATATTACCTATTCATTTATAAGAAAAAAGAAGAAATAATTATAAATGGCTCTTTTTATACCAACCTACTTTTCGCCTATTTCTCAATATGGTAAGATTCTTAATTTCGATTCTTTTATCTTTGAGATTGAAGATAATTTTCAAAAACAAACCTATAGAAATAGGTGTTACATATTCGGTGCGAATGGTAAACAACTGCTAAACATTCCCATTTCGCATCCAAAAACGAAAGAAAGAAAAAAAACTAAGGATATCTTAATAGATGACTCTAAGTGGCAAAAACGTCATTATAAATCATTAAAAAGTGCCTATAATCACTCTCCTTTTTTTGAGTTTTACGAATCTGATTTACAAAAGGTTTTTAGTAAAAAATACACCTATTTAATTGATGTAACTATTGATACTTTTCTTTTTATTAATGATGCTTTAGATTTATCTAAAAAACACAGTACGTCTAAAAATTATGATGATTCTGTTTCTAATGATTTTAGATATTTAGCAAATACGAATACTCAACTTGACTTTTATTTTGAACCCTATATACAAATGTTTGATCATAAATATGGGTTTTTAGAGAACTTATCTGTTTTAGACCTGCTATTTATGGAAGGACCAAATTCTATTAGTTATTTAGAAAAAACTTCTGTAAATTAGCATAAACATCTCTTAAACTCCTTATTTACTGATTAAATCAGTTCATTCATTTATGGATACTCTCAAAGAAATCATTAATCAATACCATCCACTATCAGACGATTCATATGAAAAATTAAAACAATTGACAGCAAAGAAAATGTATAATAAAAAAACATTTTTAATTGAATCTAGAAAAAAATCAAATAAGTTTTTTATTGTAACAGAAGGTATTGTAAGAGTCCTGGTAACAGACGATAATGGCGAAAAAAGAACAGGTAATTTACTAAAAGCCCCAGCAATTTTTACAAATGTTGATAATGTTAGGGAAAATAGTTTTTTATTTTTAATAGAATTTGAATGTCTGACGGATGTAACCGTTTATGAAGGAAATTATTCGGAATTTAAAAACCTTTCTAAAGAATATCGTGATATAAGTCTTTTTCATATCAGTTGTCTAGAATCAGCAGTGTTCGAATTTTTGTATAGATCTACCATACTTTTTAGTTTTGATGCGACCGGTAGATATCTGTATATAAAAAATCGTATCCCCGATATAGAAAATTTAATTCAACTCAATCATATTGCATCCTATTTAAATATCACTCCTATTCAATTAAGTAGAATTCGTAAAAAATTATATTCTAAATAATTAAATATATAAATAGAAAATTAATTAGAAGTATTCTAAATAACTAAACATATGTTAAGAGAAATTAATCGGGAGAGTTTGTATCTTTGATGCAAAGAAATCTACTCTCTAAATTTTTTTTGAAGGTGTATTAATTTATTAATACACCTTTTTTTCTTCTAAAAAATCAAAAGACATAAGTTCTGTCAAAAAAAATGTCCCTATATATCAACGATAAGGTTGTTAAATGTTTATAAAAAACTTTATACATTATGGATTTCATTTTATAGTTCCTTTGGGAGTTGCTTTTTTATTTTATAAAAAAAATTGGACGCTAGTTTATCTTTTGTTCATCGGAACGATGCTTATCGATTTGGATCACTTATTGGCAGAGCCTATATTTGACTCTAACAGGTGTAGTATAAATTTTCATCCATTACATTCATGGTATGCGATCGGGTGTTACCTATTCATGATAATTCCTAAAAAAACTAGAATTCTAGCTATTGGATTATTAATTCATATACTAGCAGACTCAATAGATTGTGTTCTCTAAATTTTAACAATACTAGAAAGTAGTTTATTAATCTCTGGGGATATTGTAAGTTTAAAAGCTATCATAAGGTAACTAAATGAGATTAAAATAGTTTTTAACACAATGTTTATGATGGGGTGAAAGTGAAAATTCCAAAAGTAAAAACTTATAAAAATGAATACTAATAAAATTACCAACTGAGCTGTTTTATTAGAATATGGACTGATCGAAAATTTATATTTCACATACCAAAGTTTAAGGAGACTAAAAAACAACACGACTATTAAAGTAGAAATAGCGGCTCCATTTGTACTGTAGATATCAATCAATAAATCATTTAAAAAAGCTACAGAAAAAGCCATCCCTAAACCAATAGGAAGGAGTATTTTATAGTATTTTGAATTGATAATAATTTCACCATTAATTCCTAAGTACATTTTGAATAATTTAGCTCCAGAAATGATTAGAACAACCCATTTACCGCCAGAATATTCTTTTGGTAATAACTTAAATAATTCTTGAACATTTAAATTCACTAATAAAAAGAGTAACCCACAAACCAATAATAAGTTGATAGAACTTTGCTTGTATAATTTATTTACTTCCTTAAAATTATTTTCATTAATCGCTTTTGCGGTTAATGGTTGTAATATTTGTAACATTCCCCTTCCCGGAGCCTCAACTGCAGTTCCTATGAAAACAGCGACAGTGTAATAGGCCGCTAAAGCAATCTCTTCTTTGCTAGGAATCATAACTTTGTCAATATCTAACAATATGGCTCCTGCACTTCCCGCTAAAATGATATATAACGAATATTTAAATATATCTTT
>CATISV010000225.1 GCA_949541125.1 Flavobacterium sp. SCGC AAA160-P02 | reverse complement strand
GTTCAGAAAGCGATTGCTTCAGACAATGTCGCTTTAATTCAATCTGTCAAAGGGATTGGCGCAAAAACTGCTCAGCGAGTTATCGTTGATTTAAAAGATAAAATTTTAAAAACCTTTGATATAGAAGATGTTTCTCTAAATATAAACAATACTAACAAAGAAGAAGCGTTATCTGCATTAGAAGTTTTAGGTTTTAACAGAAAACAATCTGAAAAAGTACTTCTCGGATTTTTAAAAGATTCTCCGGATGAATCGGTAGAATTATTAATTAAAAAAGCACTAAAGAATTTATAGTCCATTGAACTGGTTTCAAAAATACATTATATGGAGTTTGTTTTTTGTAGGTTTTGCTACCATTTCAGTTGCACAAACCAATTCAAAAAATAAGGATACTCTTGATCTAACATATAATTTTAATCATTTTCAAACAGGTAAAATGAGATTAAATTATCCCTCCGAAATTGAGGTGATATATGATACGACTCTTGATACATATATTTTTGTAGAGAAGGTAGGTGATTATTATATTAAAACACCGATTTTCATGACTCCAAAAGAGTATGAAAAATATCGATTGAAAAGAGATATGTTGGAGTATTTTAAGAGTAAAGTTGAGGCCCAAAAAAGTAAAAATACGTTAGCGAAGAAAGATTTATTGCCTACCTATTATGTTAATTCTAAGTTTTTTGAAACAATCTTTGGTGGAAATCAAATAAAAATCATTCCAACAGGAAATATTAATTTAAAGCTTGGATTTATTTATCAAAAAACAGATAATCCTCAATTGTCAGAACAAAATAGAAGCAGTTTTACCTTTGATTTTGACCAACAAATAAACGCAGGAATACAAGCTGAAGTTGGAAAAAGATTAAAGATAACAGCTAATTACGATACCCAATCTACGTTTGATTTTCAAAACCTAATTAGGTTAGAATTCAATCCACCATCACTTTCAGATGATAATTCATCTGGTGATGACTCAATCATCCAAGGAATTGAAGCTGGAAATATTTCAATGCCAATAAAAAATTCGTTAATCAATGGCGCACAAAGTTTGTTTGGGTTAAAGACAAAACTTCAATTTGGAAAAACAAATATTACTGCTGTTTTTTCTCAACAAAATTCAGAAAGCACCACTGTTACTGCTGAAGGAGGTTCGTCCATTCAAGAATTTGAATTAAGAGCTACAGATTACGACAACGACAGACATTTTTTCTTGTCACAATATTTTAGAGAAAATTATTCAAAATCACTAAAAAGTTATCCGCTAATTAGTAGTCCAATTAACATTACTAGAATTGAAGTTTGGATAACCAATAGAAATGCTTCTGTTGAAGATTTTAGAAGTATTGTTGCTTTGGCGGATTTAGCAGAACCTACATTAGAAAACTTTGTGAGTGTTGATGGTTTGGTAATTCCTTCTCCGACAGCCCCATCTGTTAATGGAGTTAAATTACCAACTAATCAATCCAATAATATTTTTAATGTCTTATCTAATCCGCAGGTCAGAGACATTGCAACTGTAGACGGGTATCTTTCTGGAACTTTTGGTATGAGTCAAGGAACGGATTATAGTTTATTACAAAACGCTAGAAAATTACAACCTAATGAATATACTTTAAATAGTAATTTAGGATTTATTTCATTAAATAGAAGATTAAATGATGGAGAAGTATTAGCTGTTGCTTATGAGTATACTGTTGTGGGAGCTTCAAATGGGGAAACATCTTTTAAAGTAGGAGAGTTTTCAAATGATGGAATTATATCCCCAGAAAATTTAGTTGTTAAACTTTTAAGAAGTGAGATTTTAACAACTAAAAGAACAATTGCAGGAGTTGAAGAAGCATTTCCTACGTGGGAATTAATGATGAAAAATATATATGCATTGGGTGCATCTCCATTATCAAAAGATGGTTTTCGTTTCGAGATTCAATATAGAGATGATCAAACAGGGATTCCTTCTAACACCTTTCAAAATGCTGAAACAGTTATAAACGAAAACGGAGAGCTTGTACCTATTGCCAATATTCCGTTACTACAGGTAATGAATTTAGATAGATTAGACCAAACTCAGTTTCAAACACCAGATGGATACTTTGATTATATTGAGGGAATTACTGTTAATTCACAAAAAGGATATGTGATTTTCCCGCAACCAGAACCTTTTGGAAAGGATTTAATGATTAGCAACTCAGATGGTATTGGATTTGATCCAAATACTACTGATTTTAGCACTTTTGGATTCGAAGAATTGTACTTAGATACAAAAATAAATGTAAAAAATAACAATCAGAATAAAGATAAATTTTTATTAAAAGGATATTTCAAATCTGAAAATAGTGGAGGAATTCCACTAAACGCCTACAATGTTCCTAGAGGATCAGTTACAGTTACTGCTGGAGGGAGACAATTAGTCGAAGGAATTGATTATGTTGTCGATTACATGGCTGGACGAGTTCAGATTTTAGATCCAGGCCTGCAGTCATCAGGAATTCCTATTCAAGTTTCAACAGAAAACAATGCAGTATTTAATCAACAAAGAAAAACATTTATGGGAGTTGATGTTGAACACAATTTCAACGAAAATTTCATTTTAGGAGCGACTATTTTAAATGTTAATGAAAGACCTTTAACACCTAAGATAAATTTTGGGGGAGAACCAATTAACAACACAATGTTAGGGATGAATATTGATTTTTCATCAGAAATGCCATTGTTTACTAAACTAGCGAATAAATTACCTTTTGTTGATACAGATGTACCCTCAAATCTATCAGTAAGAGCAGATATGGCATATTTAATTCCAGGATCACCAAGTGGAATAGATGTTGCGGGTTCTGCAACTGCTTATGTGGATGATTTTGAAGCTTCTCAAATACCTATTAGCTTATTAACACCTTTGCAATGGTATACAGCAAGCACACCAGACACACCTACATTTCCTGGATTTAATGGAAATTTAAGCAATGAATTAAGTTATAATAATCAGAGAGCAAGGTTAGCATGGTATTCAATAGATCCTATTTTCTATGGAGCAGGAAATACACCTTCCAATATTGATGCTGAAGAACTCTCCAGAGCTGAAACAAGACAGATTAATTTTGATGAATTATTTCCAAATCAAGAATTAGATGTTACTCAACAAACTCTTGTAAGAACTCTTGATTTAGCTTATTTCCCTAGCGAAAGAGGCCCGTATAATTTTGAACAACCATCAGATATTACAAACCCAGAAATTCTTGAAAATCCTCAGGATAGATGGGGAGGAATTATGCGGCCATTAACAACGAATAATTTTGAACAGGCTAATGTAGAGTATATTCAGTTTTGGCTCATGGACCCTTACAATAATTACTCCATTACCAACGCAGAAGGATTATCCTCTAATATTAATCCTCAAGATCCACAGAATCAGGTTGGAGATTTATACATTAATCTAGGAAACATTTCCGAAGATATCCTGAAGGATAATCGAAAAATGTATGAAAATGGCCTACCGACGGATGGCCTAACCAACAATATAATTTCTACCGCATGGGGAAATGTTCCAACCAATCCCTCAATTATTTACGCATTCAGTGAAGACGATGCCTCAAGAACTAAACAGGATATTGGACTAGATGGATTAACAGATGAAGAGGAAAGAATAAAATATCCAAACCTTGCAGGTATGGACGATCCTGCCTCAGATAATTATAGGTATTATAGAGGGGGAGATTACGAAACTTCTGATGCCTCAATTATAAGTAGATATAAATTATTTAATAATACTCAAGGAAATTCACCAACCTTAAATCAATCTACAGAATCTTATCCAACATCAGCAACAACATATCCAGATGTTGAGGATATTAATAAAGATCAAACTATGAATACGGTTGAGAGCTATTTTGAATATAAAGTTTCACTAAATAGTAGTGACTTAGTCGTTGGACAAAATTTTATTGTTGACAGAAAAGAAACAACAGTTACGTTGAATAATGGACAACCCCAAACAGCTATCTGGTATCAATTTAGAGTTCCTATTAGAAATGTAAGGCCAGAACAAAAAATCAATGGGATTTCTGATTTTAATAGCATTCGATTTATACGAATGTTTATGACCAATTTTAAAATGCCTATTGTCCTCCGTTTTGGAGAATTAGATTTAGTAAGGGGAGATTGGAGACGTTATACAAGAACATTAGATCCAGATATTGCCCCAGATCAAGCCCTAACTCAGCAAGAATTAAATGATTTTGAGGTTGGAGTTGTTAATATTGAGCAAAATGAAGGGAGATATGAATTGCCACCAGGTATTGAAAGAGAGAGATTACAAGGAAGTACAACGGTACAACAGCAAAATGAACAATCGGTTACCTTAAAAGTAACAAATCTTCCCCAAAATAAAATTAGAGCGATCTACAAAAACATTAGTATTGATCTACGTAGATATAAGGAACTGAAAATGTTTATGCATTTAGAAGCACCCTCTGACCCTTCAGTTCAAAATAATGATATGGTTTCTATCATAAGACTTGGAACAGATTTGAATGATAATTTTTATCAAATAGAGTTGCCATTGGAGCTATCAACTAAATTAATAAACCCAAGCCCTCTTGAGGTATGGCCAGAAGCAAATAATTTAGAGATTCTTCTTGAAAAATTAGGAAAAACTAAACTAACAAGAGATGTGGCTAATGCCCCAATTAATGAACTATTTACAGCTCAGAATGAAGGCGATGAAGAATATATAATAAGAGTGAAAGGTAATCCAACATTATCACAAATTCGTACTATAATGTTGGGGATTAAAAATAATTCACCTACAGACAAAAGTGCTGAAATTTGGTTTAATGAACTTCGATCAGCAGGATTTGATAACGATGGGGGTTGGGCTGCAGTTGTTAGTGCTGATGCTACTTTTGCGGATGTTGCCAATGTTTCTATGACAGGGAGAATGCAAACAATTGGATTTGGAAATGTAGAAGATAAAGTAAGTCAAAGATCCCTTGATGAATCAAAAGAATATGATGTTTCTACAAGTATTAATCTAGGAAAAATGATGCCTGTTAAATGGGGTATTGAATTACCAATGAACTACAGTATTGGTGAAAAATTTATTGACCCAAAATTTGATCCTCAATATCAAGATGTAGAACTTAGTGAGGTTGATGCTGCAAACTTACCATCTAATCTACCTCGTGGAACAGATGTCTCAAGAAATTATACAAAACGAAGAAGTATTAGTTTTATTAATGTTAGAAAAAAGCGGAATATCGAATCTTCAAGAAAACCAAAATTTTATGATATAGAGAATGTATCTGTCTCGTATTCTTTTAATGAGGAATCACACAGAGATTATAATATAGAAAAAGCAGTTAGCCAGAATGTCAATGCCTCTGCATCCTATAATTTTACATTTCAGCCCTTATTTTTAGAACCTTTCAAGAAAAAACAATTATTTAAAAGTAAATATCTACAATTAATTAGAGACCTTAATTTTAACCCGATTCCTACTAGCCTTGCAATTAATTCTAGAATTGATAGGAGTTTTAATGAACAAAAATCAAGAAACCTTGTAGAGGGTCTTACCGCACAACCAACATTAAGGCAGCGAAGGTTTTTGTTTGATTGGGATTACACAGTTGCATTTAATTTTACAAAATCATTGATGGTTAATTTTAACGCAACCAATAGTTATATTTATGATACTTTTGGTAATGGAGAGGACTTGGAAATATTTAACAATTTTTTTAATACAGGCAGACCTTCTCAGTATCATCAAAAGTTAAATGCTTCATATAAGCTACCAATTAATAAAATTCCATACTTAGGTTTTGTTGGTTTAGATTATGCTTATACAGCAGATTTTGATTGGAGAGCAACTTCTCAAGACCCTACAATTATAGAAAGAGTTGGAAATTTAATTCAGAATGCAAATACTCACAATATAACAGGGAATTTGAATTTTGCGAAACTTTATAAAGACACAAAATTTGAAACGTTATTTGTAAAGAAGAAAAAGAGAAGACAAAGTGCCGACAATTCAATTGGAAAGGCACTTACATCAAATCAAGTTTCAAAAGAAAAAATAAAGAAGAAATCTTTTGGACAGAGAGCGCTTAAAGGGTTTTATGATTTAATTACCTCAGCAAAATCTGGGAAATTGAGTTACTCCGAAAACAATGGTCAGTTGTTACCAGGGTACGAACCAGAAATAGGGTTCCTAGGCAGAAATAATTTTGGCGGTGGGATGGCTCCTTCATTAGGCTTTGTTTTTGGAAGCCAGATAGATATTAGAAATAAAGCATTAGAAAATGGTTGGTTAATTGCACCGAGGGCAGATGGCGAGGAATATTATGACAAAACATATATTAGGACTCATTATGACAAACTAGATTATAGTTTTTCATTAAAACCGGTAAAAGATCTAACCATCGAAATTATTGGAAATAAAATTAATACGAGAAGTTTATCTCAACAATTAGATATTAGAGTAGATTCAAATGATCCCGGAGGTAATGGTTATATAGACGAAACAATCCCTGCTTTTATCAGCGGAAACTTTAGTACAAGTCATTCCATGTTCTCTACAGCTTTTAAGGACGGAGATCAATTGTTTCAACAATTAAGAGCGAACAGAGTTGCCATATCTAGAAGATTAGGACAGGAAGCAGGAATTGATATTAATGATCCAGCCAACATAGACCCCACAAACGGAACAGTTATTGGCTATGGTAATAGTAGTCAAGAGGTGCTATTACCCTCATTTTTAGCAGCTTATTCTGGAAAAAATGCAGAAAAAGTTAGTTTAGGTATTTTTAGAAATATTCCAATTCCAACATGGAATATACGGTATACAGGGCTAATGAAATATAAATGGTTTAAAAAGAATTTTAGTAGTTTTAGTGTTACTCACGGATATAGATCTTCATATACTGTGTCAAGTTTTACAAATAACCTACAATTTGATCCTAATAATCCTTTGGGAACAAATTCTGCAGGAAATTTTGAACCTAATATTCTTATATCATCTGCAACTTTGGTCGATGAATTTTCACCATTGATTCGTGTAGATATGAAAATGAAAAATTCTTTTTCTATGCGAGGGGAAGTAAAAAGAGATCGAACCCTAACAATGAATTTTAACAATAGTACACTTACAGACATACAAGGAAAAGAATATATTTTTGGTTTTGGATATGTATTTAAAGATGTAAAAATGAAAACATCATTTACCGGTAAAAAAGTAACACTTAAAGGAGATGTTAATTTACGAGCAGATATTTCATTGAGAGATAATTTAACCATCATAAGATCTGTAGATTCTGATAATAATCAAATAAGTGGGGGACAAAAATTATTTTCCATAAAATTATCGGCAGACTACAGATTAAATAGTAACTTAACTGCGTCGTTTTATTATAATCATCAGACGTCTAAATATGCTATTTCAACAACATTTCCAAGACAGTCAATAAACGCCGGATTTAATTTTATTTATAACTTAGGAGGAAACTAACAAAAAAAGATTTAAAAATGAATATTCCATCAGATTTAAAATATACAAAAGACCATGAGTGGGTAAAAATTGAAGGAGATACAGCAACTGTAGGAATTACAGATTTTGCGCAATCAGAATTGGGAGATATTGTCTATATCGATGTTGATACATTAGACGACAGAGTTGATAAAGATGAAGTATTTGGCTCTGTGGAAGCAGTCAAGACAGTTTCGGATTTATTTATGCCGCTAACTGGTGAAGTTATTGAATTCAACGAAATACTAGAAGAAGAACCAGAGTTGGTTAATACAGACCCTTACGGAAAAGGATGGATGATAAAAGTGTCAATTGGAGATAATTCAGAAATTGGAGATTTACTAGATGCTGAAGCTTATCAAGAAATTATTGGACTTTAATGCGCTATTTATAGCCATAGTCATTACAATTTTTATTGCTGTTTTAAGCTTTGCTAAAATTGATCGTGTAATTCCACAACAGTTTTTGTCAGAAGATAAATTATTTCATCTGATAGCTTACTTTTTTCTAACGATTTCATGGCTTCACGCTTATCATAAAAATAAGCTTTTCATAAATAATACAAGATCTGTAATTATTTGTTGTTTAATTTATGGTACAGTTATTGAGCTATTACAAGGATTATTAACCTCTTATAGAACACCAAGTTATTTAGATATACTAGCAAATAGTATTGGAGTAGTAATTGCTTATTTAGGATTTTGTTTTTTCAAAAAAAAACAATTTTTTTAATGTTAAATCTTTTAAATCATATAATAATTTAGTTAAATTAGCGAACTATAAAAAACTTTCAGCAATGAAAATTAAAAAAAATCCAAAAGCAAATTTAGAAAACTACAGTAAATTGTTTATGCAATTAGGCTTGGTTTTAGCGCTTTTTATTACTTATGTAGCGATTGAGAAGAAAACTTTTGACCGTCAGTTTGGCGACTTAGGAGATGTTTCAATGTTCGATGAGATGGATGAAGAACCACCAATTACAGAACGTATTGAACCAGAAATTCCTAAAACTCCGCCACCACCAACTCCCGAAAAAATTGAAGTTGTCGAAGATGAAGAGGAAGTAGAAGAAACGATTATAGAAACAACAGAAACAGACGAAACAGAAGCTGTTGAAGTGGAAGAAATTGAAGAAGTAGAAGAAGTAGAAGAAGTAATTGAGGACGTACCATTTACAATTATTGAAGATGTACCTGTTTTTCCTGGATGCACAGGAAATAAAAAAGAATTAAAAGCATGTTTCAATAAAAAAATGCAGAAACATTTTCAAAAGAAGTTTGATTCTGATTTGCCAAATGACTTGGGACTAACTCCAGGGAAGAAAAGAATAATCATGCTTTTCAAAATTGATAAATTAGGTGATATTGTAGGAATAAGAGCAAAAGCACCTCATCCAAGACTACAGAAAGAAGCAATTAGAATTATTAAATTACTTCCCAAAATGAAACCAGGAAGACAACGAGGGAAGCCAGTGGGAGTAAAATATACACTTCCAATGAGAATAGATGTAGAGTAATATTATTTCAAAATATATTATTCAAAACCCAGCTAAAAGAGCTGGGTTTTTTGCTTTTCAGAATAGTTTTTTAAATATTACCAAAAATGAAACTAAGAATGCGCCAAGCGAATTCTTTAGAAGTTAAATACATATTACCAATGTAGATTGATATAGACTAAATTTATTGGTCAAAGCTTTTTAAAATAAATTGTATTTTTATGCCATTAACACATTATATTTTTTGCATATGGAGTCTTACTTTGCTCATGAAACCGCTGTTATAGATCCTGATTGTAAAATAGGTTCTAATACCAAGATATGGCACTTTAGCCATATAATGTCCAATTCTGTAATTGGCAAAAATTGTAATTTAGGTCAGAATGTTGTCGTTTCACCAGAGGTTGTTTTAGGAAATAATGTAAAAGTTCAAAATAATGTATCTATTTATACAGGAGTTGTCTGTGAAGATGATGTTTTTTTAGGGCCCTCCATGGTGTTTACCAATGTAATCAACCCTAGAAGTGCCATAAAAAGAAGAGATGAGTACAAAAGAACATTAGTAAAAAAAGGAGTTAGTATTGGGGCAAATGCAACCATTGTTTGTGGAAATGATATTGGAAAATATGCTTTTATTGGTGCAGGTGCTGTCGTCGTAAAAGAGGTATTACCCTATGCATTAGTTGTTGGAAATCCATCAAGACAAATTGGTTGGATTAGTGAATATGGGCATCGATTAGAATTTAATGAAAATGGATTTGCAATATGTCCTGAGAGTAAAGAAGAATATCAATTAAAAGATAATTGTGTGATAAAAGTTTGCTCTTAAAAGGAAAAAATATTTCTCTTAATCTCTATTTACTTTTTTTTAACAAGAATTTTTATGATCTAAGATTTAGCCCTATTGTTAATTACTTTTCGTATTGTTTTGAGATAAAATTTCGTTTGATTCTCTTATATCAGTAGGCAAAATGTCAAAATAATCTTTAAAACATTTTGTAAAATAGGAAGGAGAGGAAAACCCAACTTTATAACACACTTCACTAATTGTATATTTTGTGTTTTCAATAAGTTGTTTTGCTTTTTCTAAACGAACTTTTCTAATAAATTCATTTGCAGTATCACCTGTTAAAGCTTTAATTTTTCTATATAATTTACTTCTACTTAAGTATAATTTACTTGCGAGATGTTCTACATTAAGTTTTTCATTATTTATATTATCATAAATATAGGATAGAACATTGTTCATAAATTCTTTATCTAAAGAAGTTGTATTATCAGAAACAAACGAATTATTCCCTTTAAAATACTTGTCAAATAATAGTTGCCTACTCGTAATTAGCTGTTTTAGATAGGATTGTAAAACTTTCATATTAAAGGGTTTATTGAGGTAAACGTCTGCACCTGAATCGATCCCTTTAATTTTGTCAATTTGCATTCCTTTTGCAGTGATCATTATGATAGGAATATGGCTAGTTTTTAAATCGCTTTTAATGCGTTCACAAAGCTCAAAACCATCCATTACAGGCATCATAATATCTGTGATAATAATATCAGGAATATATTTGCTTGCTTTTTCTAAGCCATCCAATCCGTTTTCAGCTTCCTTAATGATATATTCATCCTTTAATTCATTTTTTATATAAGTTCTTAATTCAATATTATCCTCAATAATTAGAACCATTTTTTTTCTCTCCAGCTCTTGTTTATCGTCCATATAATGTTCTGAATTTTCTATTTGAGCATCAGAATATTGATTAATAGTCTTTTTAAATTCTTTATTGATATTGACTTCTTTTAAATGGGAATAGCCATAAGGAAAGTATATTTTAAATTGTGTACCCACATTTTCTTTACTTGACAAAACTATTTTTCCTTTATGCAGATCAACAAAGCTTTTAACTAATTCTAAACCTATACCAGTACCTCCATAATATTTTTCATTTATTTCATTAGTTTGATAAAATCGATCAAAAACTTTGTTAACATTTTCTTTTTTTATTCCAATTCCAGTATCCTCAATGATTATTTCAATTGCTTTTACAGAAACGGACTCATTAACTAAAGGGAGTGCTATTAATTCTTTAGGGTCATTTATGTGTATGGTAATTAATCCTTCGGCAGGAGTTGCTTTAAATGCATTTGAGAGTAAGTTGAAGATGATTTTTTCAAGCATTGATGGATCAGACCAAATAATAAAATCGTCTCGATCGTATTCTACAGAAAGAATAATATTTTTTAATAAAGCTTCTTCTTCAAAATGACCTACAACCTCTTTAATAAAAGGTACGATATTAATTTTAGAGGCATTAATGGACATCTTATTGAATTGTAATTTTCTAAAGTCCATCAATTCGTTAATAAGTCTTGAAAGACGTTTTGCATTTTTATAAATTGTTTTGTGTTTTTCTCGAATATTTTCTGGAAATTGATTATTTGTATTTTCAATAATGTCTTCTAATGGAGTTAAGATAAGAGTTAGAGGTGTTCTAAACTCATGAGAGATGTTTGTAAAAAATTGAATTTTTTTAGCATTCAGTGCTTCAAACTGCTTGTATTCTAGTCTCTCTGCATTTAGTTCTCTTTTCTCTTTGATTCTTGTAACTGTGTACTTATAAACGATATATGATAATAGTATCATGAATAGAATATAACTAAAAATCGCCTGTTTTGTGGCCCACCATGCTGGGAGAACTTTAATGTCTATGGATGTAGGGCTATTGTTCCAAACGCCGTCATTGTTAGAGGCTTTAACCATAAAAGTATAATCCCCTGGAGCAATATTTCTATAAGTAGCGCTTCTAGACGGTCCTACATAATTCCAATTGTCATCATAACCTTTTAAAAAATAGGCGTATTGATTGTTTTCACTTCTGGTGTAATTAATTCCAATATAATCAATCGTAAAAACTGATTGCTGATGATTTAAGACTAGTTCTTTTGTTTTTGAAAGTACCTTTTTGAGAGGAGAATTTTTGCCTCCCTGAGTTATTAGTTCATTAGAGACCTTCAAATTAGATAAGTATACCGTTGGTTTTTCTTGATTATAAATAATTTTCTCTGGATTAAAATAATTGACTCCTTTTAAATTTCCAAAATAAAGCATATTGTCAGTATCCTTGTAAACGGCGTTATAATTAAAACTGTTAGAAAGTAAACCATCTTTTTTATTAAAGTTTGTAAATGTATTTTTTTCAAGATCTAATTTGGAAAGCCCATTATTTCCTCCAATCCAAATAGATCCATTATCTCCCTGTGAAATAGAAGAGATGGTTTCGTGGATTAATCCATCATTTATTGTATACCAAATAAGTGAATCATCTTTAAAATTGTATTTTGCTAAACCATTTCCTAGAGTTCCAATCCAAATGTTCTTTTTTGCATCTTCAAATAAACTAAAAACAATATGAGGGGTTGTTGTCTGCAATTCTTCTGTTTCTGAATATTGATTCATTTTTTCATTCAAAGAAAAGACCTTAAATGTTTCTGTTTTATCTTTCTCAATTTTAAAGAGCCCGTTTCTAGTCCCAATCCAAATGGCATCTTTATGATCGACTAACACTTTTCTGATATTACTAGTATTGATATAATATTTTTGAAATTCAGCAGAATCATGATGTGTGAAATTTTCTGTGGAATGATCAAAAGAATAGAGCCCATTTCCAAAAGTTCCAATCCAAACAGTTCCTTGTGAATCTTCAGTAAAACTCATAACTCTATTTGAATTAAATGTTTTAACATTAATGAATTCCTTTGTATTATGTTTTAAAAGAAACAAACCCGAAT
Organism: Flavobacterium sp. SCGC AAA160-P02; assembly: GCA_949541125.1. GTDB lineage: Bacteria > Bacteroidota > Bacteroidia > Flavobacteriales > Flavobacteriaceae > Polaribacter. The sequence goes on along the minus strand of CATISV010000225.1, from coordinate 5,357 downwards.
CCCAAGTACCTACCCAAATATTTTTTTTACTATCGTAAAAAATTGTTGGAATGTCTAGGCTATTTAAACCTCTGGCGATGGTGTTCTTTTGATTATTTAGGTTGATGATTTTTTCATTTACAGGATCATATACATCTACCCCCCCATCAAATAAACTAATCCAAAACCTTCCTTTCTCATCTTTTACTATTCCTGTTACTGAGCTTGAGTTTAGAGAATTTGTCTTGAATGGAGAACTTTTTATAGCGTTAAATTTATTATAATTATCATCATGTAAATCAATACCATTGTTGAAATACCCTAGCCAAATTCTGTTTTTATTTCCTGTATAGACCGTCCATATGGAATTAGATTTTATTCCGTTTTGATTTAGCTTATCTTGTTGATAGTTTTTAATCTTTTTTTCAGCATAGTTTACTTCAAAAAGACCGTCATTTTCTGAACCACAAAGAATATTTCCATTTTCTTTTTCTGCCAAAGACAAGATTCTTTTTTGACTTATAGAAAATTGTTCAATTGAATACAGATCTTTATTATTGTCATGTATTCTAAATAGTCCAGAAGAAAATGTCCCAATCCAAATAGAGTTATCTTTTGCTACAAGCATAGATTCAATAGAATTGTTAACAGTTTCATAGCCACTTTCTGTATTAAATTTTGCTAGTTGTAGAACTTCATTATATGGGTCAAAGGTCATAAGTCCATGATTAGTGCCAATTAAAAACCTACCGTTAGATGTCTTAACAATAGTATTGATAAGTAAATTTTCTATTTTTTTTATTCCTTTATAGGGTATTGGTTTTTGAATAAGAAGGTTCTTGTCTAGCTTAAATAATCCATATTCATGTGTTCCGAAAAGCAAAGTATTCTTATCGTATTCTGCAATAGCATGAATAGCAAATTTTAAATTTTTCCCATTTTCTGAAAGAGGGATGCTTTCAAATCTATCCAAATTATTATTATACATGTTAAGACCAAGTTGAGTCCCAACCCAAATATTTTTTTGTGAATCTTGAAGAGTAATATAAACGATAGAACTATTTAAAGAATTTTCTTTAGAACTTCTTTCATGTTTATAATTTTTAAAATCGATACTATTATACCTAAACAAGCCATCTCCATATGTAGAAATCCACAAATATCCATCATTGTCTTTGATGATGGAGGTAATTGCTCTTTGTGAAAAATCCTCATCAATAGATACAAAAGTATAAGGTTCGTTCTTTTGCTGACCAATGATTAATTCAGAGAAGAGTAGAAAAAAAAAGAATAAAATAAATGTAAATTTTTGTATACTCATGTTTTAAACAATAGGATTTTTCACATTATTTTATAATCATAAAAGAGAATTATAAATATAATATATTTAATGGAAATCGATTATTAAGTGAGGAGTATGCTTCAAAAATTATACTCTTTTGCTCAAATCTTACAAATTAAAGACTGCAATACTACTTATATTTGTTAGACATGATTTTTAAAATAATTGTGATAACAAAATTATTAATCAAATTACGAAACTAAACGGAAATTTATGAAAAGACTACTTTTCTTCTTTGTTTTTTTACCAATGTTGGTTTATTCACAATCTAAAACTATAACAGGAACTGTAAAAGACGAAACAGGGTTAACATTACCTGGCGTAACTATTCAAATAAAAAATACAAATAAATTAGGAGCAGTAACCGATTTTGATGGAAATTTTACCATCACTATTCCCTCCGATCAATCTCAAATTTTGATTTTTTCATATCTCGGCTATTCAACAGAAGAGATAGATATTTCAAACAAAGAAACAATCAGCCTAACAATGACTCCAGATACAACACAATTAGATGAAGTTGTTGTTGTTGGCTATGGATCCGTTCTTAAAAAAGATGTTACGGGTTCTGTGGTCTCTGTAAAAGTTAATGATAATATTGCAAATCAATCTTTTACAGTAGATCAATTATTGCAAGGAAGGGCAGCAGGGGTTCAGGTAACTCAAAATGCTGGTTCACCTGGATCTGGGATAAGTGTAAGAATCAGAGGAACGAACAGTTTACGAGGTAATAATGAACCACTCTATGTTGTTGATGGTATAATTATTTCTTCTGCTGGTGAAGATGTTATTCCAGCTGGAGGTGTTGGTAATTCTGGGCAAGAAACTCAAAATGGATTAAATGGTATAAATCCTAGAGATATTGAAAGCATTGAAGTATTAAAAGATGCCTCAGCTACAGCCATTTACGGTTCTAGAGGAGCTAATGGTGTTGTTTTAATCACTACTAAGAAAGGTAAAAAAGGAAAAGCTCAAATAAGTAGTTTTATAACAACTTCTATAAGAAGTATAGACAAAAAGTACGATGTTTTGGACGGTATTGGCTATGCCAACTATCAAAATGAAATGTCCTTACTTAATGGTGTTGATCCTCGATTCCAAATCGATGGCTCCCAAGTTTTTGGTATTACGTATGATGCTGCAAATAATCCGAACGTTTCCTCTACGCCTGCTCAAATTTTAAATTGGCAAGATGAATTATACCGCCATGGAATTAGCACGAATGTTGGTTTTAGTGCCTCTGGAGGTGGTGATAGAGGTAATTATTATGTTTCAATAGGATTTGATGATCAAGAAGGTATTGTAAGTAATTCCAGTCTAAAAAGTACTGATCTCAGAATTAATTTAAATCAAGACCTTACTGATAAATTAAAATTAAATGCTAGAGTTAGTGCCTCTTTTAATAATATAGACTTTGCAGAATCAGGTGATTTAATTGGGGCTAACCAAAGCTTTGTTAGAAACGCCATCATATTTAGACCAGTAATTACTGAGGAGGTTGAGGATTTAGGAAATGATTTAGAGGCGTCAAATCCTTACTCTTGGGTCAACGATTTTCAGGATGTGTCTAAAGCAAAACGTTATTTTGCATCTATAGGTCTTACTTATAAACTTCCTATTAAAGGTCTAACTTATCAAATAAAAGGAGGGGGTAATGTTAGAACCAAAGATAGAAGACGTTTTTATGGGTTAACCACATTTCAGGGAGCTAATGCTAATGGTGCATTACAAATATCAACCTTAAATGCTACATCATACCAAATTAATAATTTTTTAAGATTTAATAGAACTTTTAATAGAAAACACAGAATAAATGCAACTTTAGGTGTTACATATGATGTAAGAAATATAGATAATAGTATCTATGCAGTCGAAGATTTTGTTACAACAGAACTAGCGATACAGCAACCTTTTTTAGCCTCAGTAATTACACAGCCATTAAGATTTTTAAAATCTGATCAACAGATTTTCTCTTTTTTAGGTCGCTTAAATTATACATTCAATAATAAATACGTCCTAACCGCTTCCTTTAGGCGAGATGGTGTTTCTAAATTCTCAAAAGAAAATAGATATGGTTTTTTCCCCTCTTTTGCATTTGCCTGGAGGCTTGACAATGAGGGCTTTATTAAAAACCTAAATATTTTTGAAAATTTAAAAATAAGAGCAGGATGGGGACAAATAGGAAACCATGGTATTGGGGCATATGGTACTTTATCTGATTACGGTATAAACGGACAGCTCTACGGAACTCCAGGTAATGGAACTAGTGTAGTTTTGAACCTTAACAATATTGCAAACCCTGATTTAACATGGGAAACAACGGAACAGTTAAATTTAGGGATTGATTTTGAAAGCAAAAACAATAGAATTTCTGGTACTATTGATTTATATGACAAAACAACTAAAGATTTATTACAAAGTTCGCCAATTCCAACTTCTTCAGGGTTCAGAAATATCCTCATAAACAGAGGAAATATTTCTAATAGAGGCTTGGAAGTTGCATTAAATATTGCTGCTGTTTCGACGGATGATTTTCAAATAAATATTGGCGGAAATATTGCCTTTAACAGAACAAAGATAGAAACTCTTGGGATTCCTTTGACGGATTTTTATGTTGATGGAGTTGCAGAACAACGTTCCTTTTATTTTGGAAGACAAATAAGTAGAGGTCAGTATTTTAGAACACCTGCGAATGTGTTTATTGAAGGAGAAGAATCAGGTCTTTTTTATGGTTTAGAAACCAATGGAATTTATCAAACAGATGACACAGATATTATTGATGGAGCTGTGCCAGGAGATGTAAGATATGTCGATCAAAATGAAGATGGAGTTATTGACATTTTAGATAGAACTTTTATAGGAAATCCCAATCCTGATTTCGTTTATGGCTTTAATATAAACTTTAAAGTGAAAGGTCTTACTGCAAACTTCCTTTTTAATGGAGTATATGGGAACGATATTGCGAATGGAAATTTAATAAAATTAAATAATGCAGAGGGATTAATAAACAATATTAGTCCTAATGCTTTCAACAACGCCTGGAGACCAGACGCTCAGTCAAATATATATCCTAGATTAGGTGTTGAAACACTTCCTTTTCAGACAATTGGAATTTCAGACCGTATTATTGAAGATGGAAGTTATTTGAGATTAAATAATGTAACTATAGGCTATGATATTCCTGTCGATAAAATTGATATGTTTGATCGTTTTAATGTATATATAGCAGGTCAAAATTTAGCAACTTGGACGAGCTATAGTGGATACAACCCAGAAGTTTCAAGCTTTTTATATACTGGTCTTATTAATGGTGTAGATTGGAATGGCGCGCCAAATGCGAAAACTTTTTTATTAGGAATAAATATTAATTTCTAAGAACTATTGAATAAAAAAAAATAAAAAACAAAAACACATGAAAAATTTAAAATTTATTTTGATAATTATTTTTGGTTTTTTATCTAGTTCATGCAACTTGGATGAAAGCCCAATATTTCTTGATGAAACAATGTATGATAACGTAGAAAGCGCATCTGCTGCTTTAGACGGTATTTATGAAAAACTAACAACATATGATTCAATGGAGAGGCGTTATTGGGTCAACAATGGTTTTTCGGGGCTTTTTATAACCCATAGACAAGGTAATAATGTTAACAACCCTCATAATAGGAATTTAATGGCTTTGAAACCGATTCAAGATCAAGATTCTGAATTATTTTGGAAGGGATTATATGCCGCTATTGCGCAAACAAATGCAGCAATTAAAAATATTACAGTTGTTGAAAACCCAACAACGAATGATGAATTACTTTTTAATGACATAGCCGGGCAAGCATATTTTGTAAGAGCTTGGGCTTATTTTGATTTAACGCGTCTTTTTAAGGATATTCCTCTGTGGATAGAACTTCCAGATCAAAACAATCTCCATAAAGCAAAATCATTATCGAAGGAAATATATGCCCAAGCGATTAGTGATGCAAAAACTGCTGCTAATTTAATAAATGGATCAAGAGGTACCGGCTATCCAAGACAATATGCT
>CATISV010000224.1 GCA_949541125.1 Flavobacterium sp. SCGC AAA160-P02 | reverse complement strand
TTAACTGCTGCTTTTTCAAATGCTTTTGCAACGTGGAATTTTCATTTTGTCGACGGCTATATTACTGTAATGCAGATACTTGAAAGACTTCCAAGTGAGAACGACAACAGAAGTGCCATTACTAGAGCTGCTGATGAAGCTCTCTATTACATATGGAAAATAGGTATTGCTGGAGTTTTGCCTAGTCTAGTTCTTGGAAATAGCGTTATAGAATCAGGCAAAAATTCAATACAATTTGTCAAAGCGAATTTTCTTGAAGTAGCGAAATTGAGAGCAGCATATTCTCTTCTGTGTTGGATTGTTGGTATCCTTGGCTATGTCGGTGGAATGGTTGTTATTTTTTTAATGGGCGATAAAATTTATGCTTTATCTGGCGGCCTTGCAATACCAAAAATATATAACTTTATGGTCTTTCCTATAGCTATAGCTGTATCTGTAGTTATGATTTTTTTGAGACCTATATATATCCTAACCATATGTGATTTATATTCAGACTTTTTAAAAGATAATAATAAAAAAGCCAGTCTTCCAGCCAATCCAAGCAATGGCAGAAAAGCATTTATTTTATTTATTATTGTTTGTTTTGTTGTTGCCATTGTTGCTGGATTCCGTGAAGAAATAGGTCTTTTAGATCTTTTATCTAGTCTATCTTAGAGTTATCAGGGTAGAGTAGAAGCAAATAGTGATTTAAAATTAGAGGAAAGGAAACAATAATGGCAGACATATTGGTATTAACATTTTCAATCTTACTTCTTATTTTTTCTCCAATGATAATTGGGACCTTAGTGCTTGGATGGCAAAAGAAGATAAAAGTTAAGCATAATGAATCAGGCATTCAAAAAAATTGTTTTGTTGGATACTCGTGGACTTATTTTTTCTTTGGCTTTTTTGTTCCTATTTTTAGAGGTGAAATATCAATTGGTGTGTTTCATTTAATTTTTTCTTTGGTTACATTTGGTCTTTTTCAATTAATTATGCCTTTCTTATATAACAAACAATACTCAACAAGACTTTTAAATAGTTCATGGTCTTTAAATGACTCGGAGGAAAGAAACGCAATCGCACGACTAAAAATTGGAATTGCGACCGAATAGAGAGAGTTTAGTAGAGAGAATTAGTTATTTGGCAATTTGAATAAATCTTCTACCTTACAGCCTAGAGTTTTAGCAATTTTTAAAGCAAGAACAGTTGAGGGTACGTATATTCCATTTTCAATTGCATTTATACTTTTCCTTGATACCTCAGCACTTTCAGATAATTGTTGCTGAGTTAAACCAGCCTTTTTGCGAAGCTCTTCAAGGTTGTTCAAAAGATTCTGGTGATGCTTACCCATTCTTAAACTCTTTGTAATCCCCAATAGAAAATATTGTTAATAAAATACCAAAGACAAGCCATGCAAAAGCAGCAATTTGATAAATCATATTATTAGCACTTTGAAAACTCCAATTAGACCAGTCTTGAATTGAAAAAAGTATAAATATACCTATTCCATTTACTGCATATCCTATTGCAGCAATTTTGTAATATCTCAAAGCCGTGTATTCATCATAAAGAATATTGTTATTTTTTTTATCACCAAGATAATAAGATGCAGTCAAAATACCTGAACCAACAAAGACCAAAATACCGGGAATAAACATAAATAAATCATGATTGCTTATATGCCATTCAATAGTATATCCAAACAGATTTGAAAGAAGATATGTAGCATAAAATATTTGCACAATGCCACAAACAAAAATAATTAAAAATCTTTTAAAGTAAGTCATTGTTTGCTCCTATTTCTTCTCGAATGCATCTACTGCTTTCGTAATTTCTTCGCTTGTATTTGGATAAAGATACCCAGCAATAATTTGACCAATACCAATAGTGCCAACCAAGGCTCCAACTCCTTTTAAAATTGCTCCTATGAAGAAAACTCCAAAAAGAAAAAGGCCAACA
>CATISV010000223.1 GCA_949541125.1 Flavobacterium sp. SCGC AAA160-P02 | reverse complement strand
TGGTTTTTCTAAAATTAATCATATTTTTATTTCTCACCTTCACGGAGATCATTTTTTTGGTTTAATAGGCCTTATTTCTACTTTTGGAATTCTTAATAGAGAAAAAAAACTATGTATTTATGGTCCAAAAGGAATCAAAGAAATTATTAATTTACAGTTGAAATACTCTAAATCAACGATTAAATATGAATTGATTTTCCATGAATTAAATTCAAATAAAAGTGAGCTTATTTTTCAAGATAAAAAAGTTGAGGTTCATACAATCCCATTACATCATAGAATTTACACCAATGGTTTTCTTTTCAAAGAAAAACAAAAGCCAAGAAAATTAAATATGAATATAATCAATCAATTTGAAGAAATTGAAATTTGTGATTATAACAATCTAAAAGCAGGTAAAGATTTTTTGCTTTCTTCTGGAGAAGTTTTAAAAAACTCAACACTCACCCTATGTCCCAAAAAATCATTGCGATATGCTTATTGTAGTGACACTTCTTATAGAGAAGATATTATAGAAATTATAAAAGGTTCAGATTTACTATATCATGAATCTACATTTTTGTCTGACAAGGAAGATTTAGCGGCAAAAACAAGACACTCTACCGCAAAACAAGCTGCTGAAATAGCTAGCAAAGCCAAGGTGAAAAAATTAATTTTAGGGCATTTTTCCAGTCGATATGATGACATTTCTTTGTTTAGGGAAGAGGGAAAAGAAATCTTTCCCAATACAGATATTGCTCAGACTGGAAAAGTTTTTTCCGTGTAAGCCTTACTTTTCTAAAAAAAATTTTGAATTATTCAGTTTTAGATGAATCAGACTCTATCATTAATTTCTCCTTAGGTATTGAATCCAACACATCATTATATACAAATACTGTATCTGTTTCTATAGTTACATCATTGCTTTCAATGAAATGATTGTTTTGGTTCATAGAACCATCAACAATATCTTCAACATAAAAAAAAACATAAAAAATATAAACTACTAATGTTATTATAGTTACTCGTATAATCCTATTTTTCATGGCTTGTATAATTTGTTGTACCTAAAAATCTATCAAACAATTAATTACCATCTAATGACAACACTTCCCCAAGTAAATCCGCTACCAAAAGCAGCAAGTATAACCAAATCTCCTTCATGAATCTTCCCTTTTTCCCAGGCCTCTGTTAAGGCAATGATTACTGAAGCTGCAGTGGTATTTCCATATTTCATGATATTATTGTAAACTTGATCATCACTCAATTCAAATTTTCGTTGAATAAATTGTGCAATCCTCAGATTTGCTTGATGAGGAATTAACATATTAATATCTTTTTTTTCCAAACCATTCGCTTTTAAACCCTCAACAATCGCCTCCGAAAATCGAACTACAGCATGTTTAAAAACAAATTGACCGTTCATGTAAGGATAGTAGGAAACATCGTTAGGGTCATTTTCTGCTAAAATTTCTGGAACCCACCGCCCTGTTGAAGGACCCTCTAATGCCAATTCTTTTGCATGTTTCCCTTGAGAATGTAGATGAGACGATAAAATTCCTTTACCATCCTCTTCACATCTTGACAAAACTGCCGCTCCAGCCCCATCACCAAAAATGACAGTAACATTTCTACCTCTAGTTGAACGTTCTAATCCACCAGAGTGATTTTCAGAGCCAATGACTAGAATATTTTTATACATTCCTGTCTTTATAAACTGATCTGCAACTGATAAGGAATAAATAAAACCAGAACATTGATTTCTGACATCCAATGCTCCTATTGTTGGCATATCTAACAGCTCTTGAACACGAACTCCGCCACCAGGAAAATACATGTCAGGGCTCAATGTTGCAAAAACGATAAAATCTATATCGTCTTTTGTTAAATCAGCTCTCTTGATAGCTATTTTTGCAGCTTTTGCTGCCATAGTTGAAGTTGATTCTTTTGTTGCTGGATCTATCCATCTTCGTTCTTTAATACCTGTTCTTTCCTGTATCCACTCATCACTTGTCTCCATCCACTGTTTTAAATCATCATTAGTCACGATATTTTCAGGGACAAAATATCCTAAACCTGTAATCTTAGAATTGTACATATAGGGTGATTTATTTTGATATTGCTTGTTTTTATATTGAAATAATAAAAATACTAATTTAAACTGACCTAAGTTATTGATCACATCAATAAAACACATGTCATCTTGTCACGATCGTAACTTTGGTATTTTTTTTGACATGGTGTTTAACATAAAATTATAATTATTAAAACAAATAAGTATGAGCAAAGGAAACATTAATGTATCGGTAGAAAATATCTTTCCATTAATTAAAAAATTCTTGTATTCCGATCATGAAATATTTTTACGCGAACTTATTTCTAATGGAACAGATGCTACCTCGAAACTAAAACATCTTATTTCTATTGGTGAAGCAAAAACAGAATTAGGAAATGAAACAATTGAAATCAGTATTGATAAAAAAGCGAAAACTCTTTCTATTAAAGACAAAGGTCTTGGGATGACTTCAAAAGAAGTTGAAAAATACATCAACCAAATTGCGTTTTCTGGAGCTGAAGAGTTTTTAGATAAATATAAAGATAATGAAGCGGGTATTATTGGTCATTTTGGACTAGGATTTTACTCTGCTTTTATGGTGGCAGACAAAGTAGAAATCATTACCAAGTCATACAAAGAGGAACCAGCTGCACACTGGACTTGTGACGGCTCTCCAGAATATACTTTAGTTGAACATGACAAAACTGATAGAGGAACAGAAATTGTTTTACATATTGCTGATGACTCTAAAGAGTTTTTGGAGGATACTAAAATTTCAGAACTACTAAACAAATACAATCGTTTTAATCAAGTACCTATTAAGTTTGGAACTAAAGAAATTAACGATCCTGAGTTTACACCCAAAACAATCAAAGACAAAGATGGCAAAGAAACTACAGAGCCTCATAAGAAAATTACAGTAGATAAGATCATCAACAATACAAACCCTGCATGGACAAAAGCACCTGCTGATTTAAAAGATGAGGATTACAACAATTTCTATAGAGAATTGTATCCAATGCAGTTTGAAGAATCCTTATTTCATATTCATTTAAATGTAGATTATCCCTTTAACTTAACAGGTATTTTATTCTTTCCAAAATTAAGTCCAAGTATGGATATGCAAAAGGATAAAATTCAATTATATCAAAATCAAGTATTTGTTACGGATAATGTGGAAGGAATAGTACCCGACTTTTTACAAATGCTCAAAGGGGTAATTGATTCTCCAGACATTCCTTTAAACGTCTCCCGTTCCTATTTACAAGCAGATGGAGCCGTAAAAAAGATTTCAGGGTATATCACCAAAAAAGTAGCCGATAAATTAACCTCTTTATTTAAAAATAATCGTGATGATTTTGAAGCCAAGTGGAATGATATCAAAGTAATTATTGAGTATGGAATGTTATCAGAAGATAAGTTCTTTGACAGAGCTAAGAAGTTTGCTCTGTATCCTACTGTAGATGATACTTACTTTACGTTTGATGAATTTTTGAAAAAGACCAAAGATGTACAAACTGATAAAGATGGTAATCAAATTGTACTGTATGCGGCAAATAAAGATGCGCAACACAGCTATATTCAAGCTGCTAAAGAGAAAGGATACGAAGTTCTATTGTTAGATTCTCCGATTGTTTCTCATTTGATGCAAAAACTAGAAACTTCAAATGAGAAAATAAAGTTTACAAGAGTTGATGCAGATCATATTGATAATTTGATTAAAAAAGATGACACTGTTATTTCTAAACTATCTGATGAAGAAAAGGAAACTTTAAAGCCAATGATAGAAAATGCAGTTCCAAAAGAAACCTATACAGTCCAATTGGAATCTATGGATTCAAATGCATCACCTTTTATCATTACCGTTCCTGAATTTATGAGAAGAATGAAAGAAATGAGTGCCTCAGGAGGTGGAGGAATGATGGGAATGGGTAATTTACCTGAGATGTATAATCTTGTAATCAATACAAATCATGAATTAGTTGGGCAAATTCTTCATACTAAAACAGATAAAAAAAGAAACCGTTTAATTTCTCAAGCTTTTGATTTAGCAAAACTATCTCAAAACTTATTACATGGTGAAGAATTAACTAACTTTATTAAGCGAAGTTATGACATCATAAAGTAAAGCAAGTAATTAATCGCTTAAAAAATCCTCTTTGTGATCACAAAGAGGATTTTTTTATTTTTACAATTCATCAAAGAATTTTTTTTTAAGAATATCTATTCATGAATTTCATCAAAAAAGCAAATCTTGAAGATGCTTACAAACTAGCAAAACTGAGTGTAGATGCATTCTTACCTGCTCACGGACATAGTTCTCCAAAAGCAGATATAGAATCATATGTAGAAGCAAATTTTAGTCTTGAAAATATAACAAGAGAGTTAAGCAATCCTGATTTCCTATACTATCTAATCTATCACAAAGAAAAATTAGCAGGCTTTTCTAAGGTAATTTTTAATTGTACTAATAAACGTATAAAAGAGAAAAATATAACTAAAATGGAACGTTTGTATTTACTAGAGGAATTTTACGGCATGAACCTAGGAAAAAAACTGATGATTTTTAATACTGAACTGGCAAATAAAAAAAACCAACATGGAATTTGGATAGAGGTTTGGACAGAAAATCGAAGAGCAATTAAATTTTATAAAAAAATGGGATTTAAAATAGTAGGGAGTTCAAGATTTACAATTTCTAAAACGCATAGTAATCCAAATTACATTATGTTCTTAGAATTTTAAATTTACTAGGGTACTCATAAAAAAATGTAAGTAATAACATTGTAAGTATCCATTTCATTAAATCTAAGATTAATTAAGAGTAGGTTTTTTGTTTTTTATAAAATATGTATATTTAAATTTCTGAAATTTAAGAAAAATGAAAAATATTTTATCTTTATTAGTTCTGCTTTTTGTTGTATCAATCAATGCTCAGACTGATACCCGAATGTATGAAATTATAGAAAACATTCGCTCAGAAAGAATTAAAAAAGACATTACAACGTTAGTGAATTTTGGAACTCGACATTCACTAAGTGATACTATTTCAAATACTCGAGGGATTGGTGCTGCACGTCGTTGGATCAAATCAGAGTTTCAGAAAATTTCTTCAGATTGTGATGATTGTCTGGATGTTTTTTATCAAAAAAATTGGGTCAAAAAAAATAACAAGCGCATCATTCATGACGTAATGATCGTCAATGTTGTTGCAATCCAAAAAGGAATAAAATTTCCAAATAGATATATTATCATGAGTGGTGATATTGATACTCGTGTGTCAGACCCAAATAATTATAAATCGGATTCTCCGGGAGCAAACGACAATGCATCTGGGATGGCGGGCACTCTTGAAGCTGCGAGAGTTTTATCGAAATACAAATTTGAAAATAGTATTATCTATGCAGGACTGTCTGGTGAAGAACAAGGCTTATTCGGTGGCCGTGGATTAGCTGTTCACGCCAAAGAAAATGGTTGGGAAATTATTGGAGTTCTAAACAATGATATGATTGGAAATATTAAAGGAGTGGATGGAGTTATTGATAACAGAACTTTTAGAATATTTTCCGAACCAACTCCTGTAACAGAAACTGAAAAACAAAGAAAAGAAAGACGTTTTTATGGTGGTGAAGTTGATGGTTCATCTAGACAATTGGCTCGTTTTATTTACAAAACAACAAAAAAATACATGCCCGAAATGCGTCCAAAGATGATTTACAGATTGGATAGATTTGGACGTGGTGGTCATCATAGACCCTTTAATGATATGGGATTTCCTGGGGTTAGAATTATGGAAATGCATGAAAATTATACACAACAACATCAAGATATTCGAAAAGAAAACAATATTGAATATGGAGATCTACTTAGGTTTGTCAATTTTGAGTATGCTAAAAAATTAACTGCCGTCAATGCGATCAGTCTGGCAAGTATTGGATGGGCACCCTCCTCTCCAAAAGAGGTGAAAATTGGGGGTGCTATAGAACCTGCAGTAAAACTTCAATGGAAAGAGGTTCAGGGAGCTAAGGGCTACAAAATTTACTGGAGAGATACAACATCACCTACCTGGGATTATTATAAATACGTTGAGAACACCACAGAACTCACTCTTAGTGGTATAGTCATTGATAATTTTTTCTTTGGTGTTTCCTCTGTAGGAGAAAATGGTCACGAAAGCATTGTTTCATTTCCCTCTGGATTAATAACAAATTAAATTTATAAGATTCTTAACAAAGAAGTAAGTTAGTAAGAGTTATATTTCCAAACTATTATTATAATTAATAAAATTATAAAAATAAAAGAGGTGAAATGATACTCTACTTAACTTGTTTTTTATAAGATAAGACATTTAAGTTAATATCGTTTCTTTGAACTTTTACACGATGAAAAATGTATTGATTACTGGAGGTACAGGCTTAATAGGAAAACAACTGTCATTCTTTTTAAAATTAAAAGGTTACGAGGTTAGAATTTTAAGTAGAAACAATATAGTAGACAGTCCCTATAAAACATTTTTATGGGACATTAATCAAGAGTATATCAACGAGGACGCCTTCAAAAACTTAGACCATATTATTCATCTTACAGGAGCTGGTATTGCAAATAAAAGATGGTCAGATAAAAGAAAGAAAGAAATTATAGATAGTAGAGTGGCTTCTACAGAACTATTATACAATACAGTCAAAGAACTTAAAATTCCTTTGAAAACTTTCATCTCTGCCTCTGCAACAGGATACTATGGCTCTATTACTTCAGAAACTATTTTCAAAGAAACAGATAAGCCTGCTACTGATTTTCTTGGGAAAGTTTGCCAACTTTGGGAACAATCTATTTTCAAATTTAAGGATCAGAAAATAAGAACTGTAGCTTTAAGAACAGGTATAGTATTATCTAAAGATGGAGGCGCTTTACAAAAAATAAAAAAACCAGTAATTGTAACACTTGGAAACGGGAAACAATATATGCCCTGGATTCACATAGATGACCTATGTGAACTATATTTAAAAGCTATTGAAGATACTCGTTTAGAAGGACCTTATAATGCTGTTTCTACTGAATACCAATCCAATAATTCATTTTCAAAAACAGTAGCAAAAATATACAAAAGACCTATCTTACCAATTGGTGCTCCAAAATTTGTTTTAAAAGCTATTTTTGGGGAAATGTCGACCATTATTTTAAATGGAAGTAGAGTTTCAGCAAATAAGATTAAACAGGTTGGTTTTAAATTTAGGTATGACAGATTGGACGATGCATTAAAAAATTTACTATGAGAACACTACTTATGATTTTCTTAATATCAGTTTTTATAACTCAAAGCAAGACCTACAAAATAGACTTTGGTATAGCTAAAAATGGTAATAACTGGTGGGTTGTTAATGACGGAGTGATGGGCGGATTGTCTGAGGGAATTAAAATACTTACCAAAAATAGTATTCTTTTTAAGGGAATCATTTCGCTTGATAATAATGGTGGCTTTTCTTCTTTACGTCGCTCTTTAGCAGACAAAGACTTAACTCAATACAACGAAGTTGAAATTCGATACCGATCATTGGGTATTTCTCAGGCCTTGACATTTGCCGTTAGTAATCGATGGTATATACCTAATTATAAAGTAAGACTTGAAGGCACCTTAGGTCAATGGGAAACACGAACAATAAAACTTTCAGATTTTAAAAAATTTTATCTTGGCAACCCAATGAATGATTACCTAAAAAAGGAAGCAATTCAAAAAATTGTTAGAATTGGAGTTATTACAGATGAAAAAAAATATGGAGGCTTTGAATTTGAAATAGATTATATCGAATTCAAAAGCTCAAACAAATAAGTTCATCATAAAGATCAGGATTAATTAAAAGCACAAATGCTATTCCCTATTTGTAGAATACATTAATCCTTTACCATTCATTATTTTTTATGATAATTACCAAAAACCAATTGAATATTTCTATAGGTATTTTCCAGAGCTTTAATTGAATCTGCTGAATTTTTAAATTCTGCAATGCTAATCCCCTCCTCCAATTGAGGAGACAATTTTTCTTTCATTGTTGTGTTCATCAAAAACCAGTGTGTTTCTTTTAATATCTCTTGATTTTTTTGAAAAAAAATATGATAGGTCTTTAACAAGAATTTTTTCAGAACAAGTTTTGAAACGCCACATTCTTCATTAACTTCTCTAAGTGCAGCTTCTTTTATACTCTCTCCTTGTTCAATTCCTCCTTTGGGTAAATCCCACTTATTTCCTCTATAAATAAATAAAAATTCCTTCTTTTCATTCATTACTAGACCACCGGCAGCAGTAGTAACTTTAAAGTGACTTTTAAAATTATTCCAAGATTCTTGAAGGTTCATACAAAAAAGAACAATACCTTTTATTGATCCTTTTCGTAACTTATGAATGATTTCTGAAATGATCGTGTTTTTATAATTTTGAAAATCAAAACCACTTTCCAAAAACAAAGAATCTGTCAAAATAATTGGTTTATCATTAATAAAAACTTTATACATTTGCGAATATGATTTTACACAAAGATACAGCAAAAAAAACCGCTGAATTATTGCTTCAAATAAAAGCCATAAAACTTAGTCCTTCAGAACCATATACTTGGGCATCAGGATGGAAGTCCCCAATTTATTGTGATAATAGAGTCACTCTTTCGTATCCTAACGTTCGTTTATTCATCAAACAGGAGATTACAAAAATTGTAGAATTAAAATATGGAAAACCAGATGTAATAGCCGGAGTTGCAACAGGCGCAATCGCTATCGGAATTTTAGTCGCTCAAGAACTAGGAGTTCCTTTTATTTATGTCCGACCAGAACCAAAAAGCCATGGCCGTAAAAATCAAATAGAAGGCTATTTAGAAAAAGATCAGAGAGTTGTTGTTATTGAAGATTTAATTAGTACTGGAAAAAGTAGTTTAAATGCTGTTAAAGCATTAAAAGAGGCTGGATCAGATGTAAAAGGAATGGTTGCTATTTTCTCTTATGGATTTGATATTGCATCAGAAAATTTTAGGCATAGTAATGTTGAACTAACTACTTTAAGCAATTATTCTTATCTTTTAGAGCAAGCTGTAGATAGCCAATATATTAGTGAAAAAGAGCTAGGCACATTATCTGATTGGAAAGAAAACCCAGAAAATTGGAAAATTTAATCATATGAATATAGAAGGATCAAAAGTAACAGTATTAAAATCTCCTCAAGAGGTTTACCATTTTTTTATGTCTCTAGATAATTTTGAGCAATTGATGCCAGAAAGTAAAGAAAAGTTTGAAGTTGATGGTGACTCTTTTTTATTTTCTTTGAAAGGAATGCCAGAAATAAGATTGATTTTAGATGATTGTATAGAGTATTCAAAAATAAGCTTAAAAGCAGCGAGTAGTAAGTTATCTTTCTCATTAAACGCAAATATTTCTGGCAATTCAGAAAACTCTAGTGATGTTCAATTACAATTTGAAGGAGACTTTAATCCAATGATGGCAAT
>CATISV010000222.1 GCA_949541125.1 Flavobacterium sp. SCGC AAA160-P02 | reverse complement strand
TCGATTATTATTCATCGTCAACAAGACAATTGTCAACAAAATTCAAAGAGGCACTCATAAACGGCTCGAGAAGAAGAAACCCTTTTTCAGGACCCCCCTATAGCTATGAAAAAGAAAATTTGTTATGATTTACAAAATAAGTTGTATAACAAAACCGGTAACAATATTATTGAAGGTATAATAAATGATATTATAACCCTCTTGTAAAACGGCAAATCATCACGCCATTCTAAAGCAATTCCTTTTTTAAAATATTTCCAAAGAAAACTCATTGTTGGATCCTTTGTTACTTTTCAAAATATAATTGTCTGAAAAAACGAGAACTCCAAAAAGGAATAAGAACGCATTTCCATAAATCACTTTTTTTAATTAACTTTTTTTCAATTAGTCTTTGACCGTCAATAAAACCTCTAAATACAATATAAAATAATAGCATAACCGTAAAGCTTATAGGCTTATTGTCTGATATAATTATTATTAAAGGGATTGGCAATAAAATTGCAAAGTAATAAATAAATAAATTTTTCATTTTTTTAGTTTTTATTCTTCAAAACATACGGCAGCAGCACAACCTAACACCGCACCAACTCCAAACGCAGGAAAAAATCCGGTGATTACCCACAATCCTACTGAAGCCCAGCCTCTATTAGTATAAGTATCCTCTAAACAATCAGCAACCAATTGACCGCAATCTGGATATTTTGAAGCATTTTCTCCGATATGATTGATTACTGACACTTGTTCTATAATACTATCAGCTACTATGGTAACGAGTAATTCTCCCGTTGCCTTCTTATATAAAACCTCTTTAACATCACCATTATCAATATATTCAACTACCAAAAAATTATAATTCCCATTATCATTTGGATAAACACCGAGTTTTATGTTTTCATCATCATATGAGTTTATCATATAAGAAATACCTCCTGTTTCCGTGTTTTCAACTTGATAAATGTTATCAAAATCAAAACTTGAATCATTATTGGTTTCGTTCGAATATTTAGATACAAACAAATTATTTAAATCTTTTGACATGTCTAAATTTTTTATCAAAGTAGATTTAAATTCATTGCGGATATCATCTTGAAAAGTTTCATTGTCTTTACAAGAAACAAATAAAACTAAAGAAGCTAAAAAAATGGACAAAGAGGGCTTTCTTAATCTTTTTAAGATATTCATAAAAATTTTTTTTAAGTTAATAATAAGCCAAAACTATAACTCTAATAAACACCTGTCAATCCTCTAAAACAATGAAATCTTTATATCACCAAAAAAGGGGGGGGGTGGGATCTAGATGCTGCTTTATTTACTAAAATATTCTTGCATGATGTCTAAATAGTATCTTGTAATCAAAACAGAAGGGCGGTTAGATTGTTAGATCCCTATTTTCCGTGATATGACAACTCCTGTCCGTTTTTTCCTGTCCGTTTCTTCCAAAAGATTTTTGTAATGAACCTGAAGAACTCTTTTTTAATATCCATACTTTAGTATCTTTGTAAAACTATGGTTGGAACTTTTTTATTTATTGGAGGGCCTGAGGTTTTTATCATCATTCTTATTGTGGTGATGTTTTTTGGTGCTGATAAAATTCCTGATATTGCTAGAGCATTGGGAAAAGGAATTCGTCAAGTAAAGGATGCAACCAACGAGATTAAGAGTGAGATTAATGATAGTGCTAAAAATCACGGAGTAGATGCAGACTTGGCGAACAATATCAATAAAGAAATTAAGGAAGCCAAAGAAAGTATTGATGAGGTAACTGGCCCTATAAAGAGAGGTCTCTAAAAGCCAAACATTTATTTTACCCTGCTTATTGAAAGCCCATCTCTAACCGGCAATAGTATTGTTTCTATTCTTTTGTCTTTGTCTAATAAGGCATTATATCTTAATAAAGCGGCAGTGTCTTTATCTTTTGGATCTGGTTTTTCAACCACTTTTCCGCTCCATAAAACATTGTCAGATAAAATTACACCCCCTTTATTCATTTTGTCAATAATCAAATGAAAATAATTTGGATAGTTGCTTTTGTCTGCATCTATAAACACCAGATCATATTTCTTTTCTAACAAAGGAATGATTTCTAGAGCATTACCTATATGTTGAATAATGACATCTCTAAATCCTGATTTTTCAAAATACTTGTTTTGTAAATCTTGCAACTCTTCGTTTTTATCGATGGTGTCTATCGTTGAATTCTTGGGAAGTCCTTCAGCGATACAAATCGCCGAATAGCCTGTATACGTTCCTATTTCTAGGACATTTTTGGGTTGAATAATTTTGGAAAGCATTGACAGAACTCGTCCTTGAAGAGGCCCGCTTAGCATTCTTGGATTCATTACTTTTTGCCATGTTTCTTTTGTCAGCTCCTGTAATAACTTTGGCTCTTTTTGTGAATGGTCTAGAACATACTTGTCAATTTTATCAGGTAAAAAATTCATTATTCGTAAGATTATATCGTGTTGAACTATTGCCGCTTTAATTCTCGAATATACGATATTTTCATCCTTCTATTGGCTATAATTCCATGGTAATTAGAGTCCTTCTTTTTTTAAAACGATCATATAAAAATGGCGCTTGTCAAGAAAACCTAGTCCTTTTGCTTTTAACTCTTTCCAATATGATTTGTTCCAAAACTACTGAGCTATTTTTTGTACTTTTAGAAAATAGATAAACTGAAAAAAATACTCTATTTAATTGAATGTCTTCATAATTCAATTTTGTTGATATTTAGTACTTTTACCAAACTTTAAATACATTTAGTATGTCTCTAGCGAAGAAAGAATATAAAAGGATTACTACCAGGTCTTTGGTTGAAATGAAGACTAATGGAGAAAAGATATCAATGCTAACAGCCTATGATT
>CATISV010000221.1 GCA_949541125.1 Flavobacterium sp. SCGC AAA160-P02 | reverse complement strand
AGAGCATTTGTAAAAATTTTACATAAAGCTAATGTAGATTTTGCAGTATTAGGACCTGAAGAAAGCTCGACAGGTGATGCCGCTAAACGATCAGGAAACGAATTTTTATTTCAAATGCAAGCTATGACAAATATTGAAATATTAAATGCTTACGAAGTAAAAACAATTGTTTGTACAGATCCACATTCATTTAATACATTAAAGAATGAATATCCCGAATTAGGTGGAAAGTATACAGTATATCATCATTCACAATACATTAAAAAATTAGTACAAGAAGGAAGATTAATAATTAATAAATCATTGAAGGGAAAACAAGTTACTTATCACGATCCATGTTATTTGGGAAGAGGTAATGGAGTATATGAATCTCCAAGAGATATTATAAGAAAGTTAGGGGTTTATTTAATTGAAATGAAGAGAAATAAAAATCGAGCTTTATGTTGTGGAGCCGGAGGTGCACAAATGTTTAAGGAACCCGAAAAAGGAGATATAGATATTAATATACTTAGGACTAAAGATGCATTAGCAACCAAGGCTAAAATTATTGCAACAGGTTGTCCATATTGTAATACAATGATGACAGATGGAGTAAAATTTCACGAAAAAGAAGATCAAATCCTAGTGAAAGATATTGCTGAACTCATTGCAGATGCTGAAAATTTTTAATTATTATACCTTTTCTTTTACAGAATGATAAAAAACTTTATAAGAGCTGCTCGCTTAAGAACTTTACCCTTATCTATTTCTGGAATTATTCTCGGAAGTTTGTTAGCCAGATCTCACGGTTTTTTTGATTGGACTATTTTTATTTTATCTATTTTTACAACCATTGGTTTTCAAGTGCTTTCTAATTTTGCCAATGATTATGGAGATGGAATCAAAGGAACTGATACCAGCAGAATAGGAGAAGAAAGAATGGTCAGTTCAGGAAAAATTTCACCAAAACAAATGAAATTAGCGATAATTATAACCATAATTATAACCCTTCTTATTGCACTGTTATTGATATATAATTCGTTTGGAAGGAATCATTTTATTTATTCTTTGGTGTTCTTTATTTTAGGAATAATTTCACTAGTAGCAGCTATAAAGTATACGGTAGGAAAATCTGCCTATGGTTATAGTGGTTTTGGGGATTTTTTTGTTTTTGTTTTTTTTGGATTATTAAGCGTTGTAGGAAGTTATTTTTTATATACAAAAACACTTCATGTGAGTATTTTTTTACCTGCATTTTCCGTAGGATTATTAAGTACATCGGTACTTAATCTTAATAATATGAGAGATTATGAAAATGATAAAAAATCTAAAAAACATACAATCGTTGTTAAAATTGGTAGCAATGCCGCTAAGATATATCATTATTGTTTGCTCGTATTATCTTTAATTTTTGCCCTTAGCTATGTTCTTCTAAGGTATGAACAGCCTATTGAATTTTTATTTCTTGTTGCTTATATTCCCTTAGTAACTCATATTATATTTGTTATTAAAAATACTGAAGACTTAAGATTAGATGGAGAATTGAAAAAAGTGGCTCTTAGCACTTTTATGTTTGCGATTCTTTTTGGCTTAGGTCAAGTTTTGTAATTTTATAATAAAATATTCTATCCAAAATATATATATGAAAACAATAAAAATCATTCTTGTTTTTTTAATCATTATTACCACAATATTTTTCACCACAGGTCTGGTTATAAAAGAAAATACTCATTCAATTCATATGACCATTCATAAACCCTTAGAAGAAACGTTTTTACTATTTAATGACCTTAGTAGTATTCCAATATGGAACCCCGACTATATTTCTATTGATATCGTCGATAAAAAAGCAGATTTTACAGGGAGTGTATATCGTATTAAAATTCAAAACAATCAAGAAGAAGTCTTTATTAAAGAAAAAGTATTGTCTTATATTAAAAATGAAAAAGTAACCTTATTTTTTGATCGAGAAGGAGTGATAGAAACAGATGATTTTACTTTTTCAAGTGATGGATTAAACACTACCATTAAGCTACAATCTAATTATCAAGCTAAGAGTTATATTCTTGGATGTGTATTGCCCTACTTTAGGTATAAATTTAAACTAATTGATAAAGAAGCTCTTCTTAATTTTAAAAACTTTGCTGAAAATATTACATTTTGATTTCTGCTACCTTCCATAAATATATTTTGTATTTTAAAATACCAAGTGGTACTTCTCGAGGTATTTTAAAGACAAAAGAAACGTGGTTTTTAGTATTAGAAAAAGATGGGAAAAAAGGATTTGGAGAATGTGGTCTTTTTAAAGGCCTAAGTATTGATGACAGACCTGATTTTGAACAAAAATTAAAATGGGTGTGTCAACACATCAATGAAGGCTTAGAGGAGTTATTATTAAAAACCATCGAATTCCCGAGCATTCAAATTGGTTTAGAGCAAGCATTTTTGTCTTTGAATTCAACTTCTTCTTTTGAATTATTTCCGTCTAAGTTTCTAGAATCAGATAGAGGTATTGATATTAATGGTCTCATATGGATGGGAGATAAGCAGTTTATGAAGGATCAAATCAAAGAAAAAATTCAGGAAGGTTTTCGTTGTATAAAAATGAAAATTGGCGCCATAGATTTTCAAACGGAATTAACTTTGTTACAAGCCATTAGAAAAGAATATTCTGTCAATGATATTCAATTGAGGGTAGATGCTAATGGTGCTTTTAAACCTTTTGAGGCTTTAGAAAAGTTATCAAGATTATCTAAATACAATATTCACTCTATCGAACAACCGATTCAAAAAAAGCAAACTCAAGAAATGGCAGCCTTGTGTGAAAAATCTCCGATTCCTATTGCTTTAGATGAAGAATTAATAGGTATCTTTGATAGCTATCAAAAAAATAAAATATTGCAAATGATTCAACCTCAATTTATTATTTTAAAACCAAGTTTAGTTGGTGGTTTCAAAGGAAGTCAAGAATGGATTGATTTAGCAAAAAAATCTAATATTAATTGGTGGGTTACAAGTGCCTTAGAAAGCAATATTGGTTTGAATGCAATTGCTCAATGGACTTATACTTTAAAGAATAAGATGCCACAAGGATTGGGGACAGGAAGTTTATTTACTAATAATTTTGAATGTCCTTTAGAAGTAAAAAATGGATATTTATATTACCACAAGAAGAAGAATTGGAATATTAATTTGAGATAAAATGGATTATATACAAACAGCTTATAAAGGAAAGAATGATGCATGGATGTATATTATTATGTTTTTTATCGTTTTATTTGGTAATTTCATTGGACAGATTCCAATTACTGTGAGAGCTTTTTTTGCTGCCAACGGAGATATGGAGAAATTTGTTAAAAGTGGAGAAAACGCATTTGCAGACCTAGGAATAGATTCAAATGTTTATCTTTTTTTAATCTTACTATCCTTTATAGTTCCTCTTTTTTTATTTATTTTGGCAGTCAAGGGAATTCACAAAAAAAGACTCACTTGGGTCATTACTTCAAGGAAAAAAATTGATTGGAAAAGATTCTTTTTTGGAGTTTTTATATGGGGTACTATAACGCTTGTTATTATAGGATCAGACATTCTTTTATCTCCTGAAAATTATGTTTGGAATTTTAAACCCATTCCTTTTTTTATACTTTGTGTAGTTGCTATTTTATTTCTACCATTGCAAACTAGTTTGGAGGAACTATTGTTTAGGGGTTACTATATGCAGGGACTTGCTTTGTGGATTAAAAATAAGTGGGTACCCTTGTTAATCATTTCTTTAGTTTTTGGCTTATTACATATTTCCAATCCTGAGGTTGATAAAATAGGATATTCTATCCTTATTCTTTATGTCGGTACTGGTTTATTCTTTGGTATTGTAACTTTGATGGATGAAGGAACTGAATTAGCATTAGGGATGCACGCAATAAACAATATTATAGCAGCTTTATTCTTCACAACAGATTGGACCGTTCTTCGAACTGACGCCCTATTTGTAGATATTTCAGAACCATCTATCGGTTTAGAAATGCTCATCCCTCTTTTTGTAACCTACCCAATCATATTTTTTATATTCTCTAAAAAATATGATTGGACAAATTGGAAAGAAAAGATTTTCGGTAATATCGTAGCACCCACTCTTACTGAAAATGAATAGGTTTCATCCAAATTTTCAATTAAATAGAATTTCTTTTTCTTCTAGAAAAGAACTCGTTACATTTTCATCCACCATTTCAGATTCTTTACACATCCTTCTGAAGGAGTGGTTTTCTGATGAAGAGGTCATTAGGGTAAAAACATCAGGTTCTACAGGAAAACCAAAAAATATAGAGCTGAAAAAAGAATACATAATAAACTCAGCAAATGCTACTGGAGAATTTTTTCAAGTCAAAGAAAACACGAAAGCTTTATGTTGTCTCCCTCTAGAGTTTATAGCAGGTAAAATGATGGTGCTAAGAGCATTAACTCAAGGTTGGCATTTAGATATCATAGAACCAAGTTCTTCTCCTTTACTGGAGGTCCATCAACCCTATGATTTTTCTGCAATGGTTCCTTTACAGCTGAGTAATTCACTTGATAAAATTCATTTAATTCACAAATTGATTGTGGGAGGAGGGCTTGTTTCTGATCAACTAGAAAGATCGCTTAAAAAAACAACGACACAAGTCTTTGCTACCTATGGAATGACAGAAACAATCACACATATAGCTGTAAAACCTATTAATATCGATGCTCTAACACCTCAAAAATCATGCTATCAAGTATTACCAAATATAACGATTGATATTGATTACAGAAGCTGTTTGATAATTAAAGCGCCAGAAGTTTCTTCAGAGATTATTGTCACGAATGATGTTGTTGAGTTAATTTCGGAGACTGAATTCATTTGGAAAGGTCGTTTTGATAATATGATCAATTCAGGAGGGGTTAAAATTTATCCAGAAGTTCTAGAAAAAAAATTATCGTCAAAGATAAACAAGCGTTTTTTTGTTAGCGGAACTCCTGATGAAAAATTAGGTGAAAAATTAATTTTAGTCGTCGAAGGTGACAAGTACCCCTTAAAATATGAAGAGGTTTTTTCTCAATTAACTAGATTTGAAACTCCTAAAGAAATTTTCTTTATAAATAGGTTTGTAGAAACAGAAACAAAAAAAGTCCAACGTCAAAAAACATTGGATTTATTAGGGTTCTAAGTATTTTTTATATTTTCATAGAATGATAAACATTCTGTACATCATCATCTTCCTCTAATCTTTCTAATAATTTCTCAACATCAGCTTGTTGTTCTTCAGTTAATTTGGTTGTAGAGGTTGGAATTCGTTCAAAGCCCGAAGAAATAATTTCTATATTTTCTT
>CATISV010000220.1 GCA_949541125.1 Flavobacterium sp. SCGC AAA160-P02 | reverse complement strand
TTCATAAATAAAGCCCATGTTGGCAGAGACATCGTTGCCCCTTGTCCTTCGGCAATTTTTTCAAAATGAACTGCTCTGTCTTCTCCTCCGGTCCAAACTCCTGTTGCTAAATTTGGAACGGCTCCCATAAACCAACCATCTGTATGGTTTTGAGTGGTTCCAGTCTTTCCTGCTATTGGATTGGTAAATTGATATGGGAATCCTGTTATAATGTCCTTATAATAATGTTCTGAAGTTCTTAATCTAACCCCAGAACCCGCTGTTGTTACACCTTTCAGTAATTCTAAGACTACATACGCTGATTCTTCACTCATAACTTCCTTTGTATTTGGAGTAAAATCAGCCAATACCGTACCGTTTTTATCTTCAATTCGCATCAGCATATTTGGTTCTACTCGCAACCCTTTATTGGCAAAAGTTGCGTAAGCTCCTGTCATTTCCATTAAAGATAATTCTACAGATCCAAGAGCAATTGAAGGTGCGGGTGGTATCCTACTTTCAATACCTGCAGATTTTGCTAGACGAACCACGTTTACTGGAGTAACCATATCTATCAATCTAGCAGAAATAACATTGATAGATTTTGCCAAAGCATCTTTTAAGGATAATTCCCCGCCATATTGATCTCCAGAATTTTTAGGAGTCCAAGCTTCTGGAATACCATATTTACCTTTCGGAATCGTAAAAGGAGTATTAAATAATTTATCACAAGGAGACATTCGTAATTGATTAATGGCAGTAGCATATACAAAAGGCTTGAATGTTGAACCAACTTGTCTTTTTCCTTGTTTTACATGATCGTATTTAAAGTATTTATGATTAATTCCTCCAACCCAAGCTTTAATATGACCTGTTTGTGGTTCTATTGATAATAGACCCGACCTTAAAAATGACTTATAATATTTAATAGAATCATTTGGAGACAAAATTGTATCTATTTCTCTTTGGTTGTTGTTCCATGAGAAAACTTTCATCTCTGTTTTTGTCGTAAATGCAGAATCTATTTCTTTTTCTGAGTAACCATTCTTTTTCATACTTCTATAGCGATCAGAATTTTTTCTAGCCCTAGTATAAATCATTTCAATCTGTTCGTCTTCTAAATCATAAAAGGGAGCTGTTTCATTTGATTTCTGTTCCCTAAAAAAGTACCCTTGAAGATTTGACAAATGTTCTTGAACAGCCTCTTGTGCATATTGTTGCATTCTAGAGTCTAAAGTGACGTATATCTTTAATCCATCTCTATTAATATTATATAATTCTCCATTTGGCTTAGGGTTCTTTTTTACCCATTCTTTAAGAACCTTTCTTAAGTGTTCTCTAAAATAAGTTGCCAAACCATCGTTGTGGCTCTCTGGTGTAAAATTGATTTTTAACGGTAATTGTTGAAGTGAATCTTTTTCCTGCTGAGTAATGAATTTATTCTTTGCCATTTGAGCAAAGACAACATTTCGTCTAGTTAAAGATTTTCCCTTAGAAATTTCTCTATTAGGATTATACTGTCTAGGATTTTTTAGCATGGCAACTAAAATAGCAGATTCTTGTAGGTCTAAATCTTTAGGTTCCTTCCCGAAATAAATTCTTGCTGCAGAACGAATTCCTATAGCATTAAATAAAAACTCTTGTGTATTTAAATACATGGCAATGATTTCGTTTTTGGTGTATTGCCTTTCCAATTTTATGGCTACTATCCACTCTTTAACTTTCTGCGTAAGTCTTTTAAAGGTATTACTGGAAGCTCTTTTTGTAAATAAATTTTTTGCTAATTGTTGCGTAATAGTACTTGCTCCTCCTCCCTTACCTAGTTTTACAACTGCTCTTGCAGTTCCTCTAAAATCAATTCCTGAGTGTTCATAAAACCGTTCATCTTCAGTCGCAATAAGTGCCTTAATAAGATTGTCTGACAAATCTCTGTAACCAACAGGAGTTCTGTTTTTAAACGCATATTTCCCAAGCGTTATACCATCAGAAGAGATAACTTCTGTCGCTAAATTTTTTTCAGGATTTTCTAATTCTTCAAACGTTGGTAGGACTCCGAAAACACCTATTGATGCTAATAAAAAAACAGTTAAGACTGAGAAAAATCCTCCTAAAAAGATGATCCAAAACCAGGTTTTGTACTTTTTAAATTTTTCTTTTTTTTTCTTTGCCATTCTATTTTACTTTTTCAATTCTAAAGCCAAAATCAGTTATTCCTTTAAGTTCTTTAATGCCTTCAACATTCCCATTTTTTCTCATAGCCTGCCAAACAGATACTTTATATTCTCCTGATACCGGGAATATCATATTTTCTTTAAATAAAAGTCTATTGTGTTTAATTTCTGATATTCCAACTCCTAAAAATTTTCCATTCTTATCCGCCATTTCATATTGTAATGTGTCCACAAATTTCCTGCCATTTGGAAAAACAATATGAGAAATGATATACAAATTGCTATACAAATATTCATTACTGTTTCTAAGATTAAAATACAAATTGTTTTTTGAAATTGTATCTGTAATTTGAAATTCAAAACTTACTGAATCATCTTGTAACCAACGATTATTTTCAAGGGGTTTATATGTGTCAAAGACTCTATTAGAATCACAAGAGGCTAACAACAAGAAAGCCCATAAAACACTAATGAATATCTTACTTTTATTGGTTATTACCACCATTTGTTTTGGAGTATTATTCTTCAGTTATTTTGAGTTTTTACTAGGGTTATTCTTCATTTTTTTAGCATTTGACTGACGAGCATTGCCTTATTGGGTTAATTTTTTTTGAATTTTTTTCTTGTCGATGACATGCAATATTACTTATTTACCAGTCTTTTTTCTTTTTTTGTTTCTATTTCTTCTTTTTTTAGGGTTGTCAAAACGAGTTAAGCTATCTTGACCAACAGCATTTTCAAAATCAATATTAGGAAGCTCATCTATGTGAGACTGATATTCTTCTAACGAAATTGAAAGTTCATTATTTTTATTTAATGTAATTATTTCTAATACCTGATCTAAGCTAAGTTTATACCATTTAGATCTGTTTTCTTTGTAGGTGTACCAAATTAGTTTTTTAAAGATGTCCATTTTGACAAATTCAGCTTCTCCTTTTTCGGTTGCTAAAATTTTTTCTTGTTTTGGAAAATTATTTAATGCTTCTAAATAGACATCTAACTCAAAATTTAAACAACACTTCAATTTCCCACACTGACCCGCTAATTTAAGAGGGTTTAAAGAGAGTTGTTGGTAACGAGCTGACATAGTAGTCACTTTTCTAAAATCTGTTAACCAAGTAGAACAACAAAGTTCTCTACCGCACGAACCAAGACCTCCCAAACGAGCAGCCTCTTTCCTTGCTCCAACCTGTTTCATTTCTACTCTAATAGAAAAAGTTTTGGCTAAATCTTTAATTAATTGTCTAAAATCTACTCTAGATTCTGCCGTATAATAAAATGTTGCTTTGTTTCCATCTCCCTGATATTCTACATCGGAAAGCTTCATTTTTAATCCCAATCCACCTAAAATTTCTCTTCCTCTTCTTTGCGTTTCCAACTCACGAGCTCTAGCTTTTTTCCAAACCTCTATATCTCTTTGGGAAGCTTTTCTGTAAATTTTTTTGACATTGTCACTATCAAAAGGCACTTTTCTTTTTTTCATTTGCACTTTTACCAATTCTCCCCCCAAGGAAACGATACCAATATCGTGACCCGGAGAACCTTCAACGGCAACAATATCACCCATAGAGATTGTTAAATTTTCTGTGTTTTTGAAAAAATGCTTGCGCCCGTTTTTAAAACGAACTTCATAAATATTAAATGGAGTTTGACCACTCGGCAATGTCATATTTGAGAGCCAATCAAATACGGTCAATTTTTCACAACCTCCTGTTGTACAACTTCCATTACTCTTACATCCTTTTGGTTTACCATCTACAACAGAACCACAACTTCCACATGCCATAAAGCTATTTCTTTTGAGAAGACTTAACTTCTTTATATTTATTGATGATTTTCAGTTAGATATTCTCTTAGTTTATTGAGATTGCTAAATCTAAGAGAAACATTTGTTAAGTAAATATACATAATCTATAATAATGATAAAATTGAAAAAAAAGCAGAAAAAAGATAAGGGAAATACAGAAGGGGAAATATCTTCTTTTCACTTTTTAAATTTCAGCTTTTCAGATCTCCCTTTTTTAAAAATTTTATTGCTTGCATGTTTTCCTTTTCTAAGTTCTTTCTGTTCCTTAAAAGGTAGATGAATAATTTTTTTGCATTCTGTAGAACAAGTATTTTCCATCTTATTTGAACATTCATAACATTGTATAAACAATAAATGACAAGCTTCATTTGCACAGTTTACATGTGTGTCACACAGCTTACCGCACTGATGACAATTGGCAATAATTTCATCAGAAATTTTTTCAGCCCTCCTATGGTCAAAAACAAAATTTTTTCCAATGAATTTATTTTCGATTCCTTCAGAATTAACTTGACGTGTATACTCTATAATTCCACCCTCTAATTGATAAACTTTCTGAAATCCTTTGTGTTTATAATAGGCAGAGGCCTTTTCGCATCGTATTCCTCCTGTACAATACATTAATAAATTTTTGTCTTTTTTATGATCTTTTAATTGTTCTTCAATAATACCTAAAGAATCACGAAACGTGTCTACATCTGGTGTAATTGCCCCTTGAAAATGACCAATTTCACTTTCATAATGATTCCGCATATCTACACAAATAGTATCTGGATTCTCCAACATATTATTAAATTCTTTAGCGTTTAAATGGACTCCTTTGTTGGTAACATCAAACGTATTATCATCTAAGCCATCAGCAACAATTTTGTTTCGAACCTTTACCTTTAATTTCAGAAACGATTTATTGTCCTGTTCAATAGCCACATTTAATCTAATTCTTTTAAAAAAAGAGATCGTATCTAATTGATTTTTTAATGCAAAAAAGTTTTCTGATGGGACAGATATCTGAGCATTGATCCCTTCATAAGAAACATAAGTTCTACCTAAAACATCCAAATCATTCCATTCTAGAAATAATTTGTCTCTAAACAATTGAGGGTTTTCTATCTTATGATATTGATAAAAAGAAATAGTGATGCGATCTTTTCCTGCCTCATCTATTAATGTTGCACGTTGTTTTGCGCTTAACTTATTGTACAGTTGCATGCTATACCAAATTAGTTATAATACTCTTTTTGCCTGTTGAGGCTTTCAAAGCAAAACTACTATTATTTTTTGTTTTTAGTTAAAAATTGATTGTTTGCATTCAAATAATAAATAGTTAGATTTTTTAGCTATGATATATAGAACATCTCACAACATTTTTTAGCATCTTTGCTCTTTATAAATTCATACCATGAATTACTTGTTTATTCTTTTATTATTTATGATAACTGCTATAGATTTATAAAGTA
Organism: Flavobacterium sp. SCGC AAA160-P02; assembly: GCA_949541125.1. GTDB lineage: Bacteria > Bacteroidota > Bacteroidia > Flavobacteriales > Flavobacteriaceae > Polaribacter. Next base: position 8,351 of record CATISV010000220.1, on the reverse strand, counting down.
ATTGACTTGTTATCCTTTAAAAACAATAAAGATGAGAATTGCTCTTATTGGTGCTACCGGATTGGTAGGAAATGTAATGCTTCAAATTTTATCAGAGCGTAATTTTAACATCACTGAATTAATTCTAGTTGCTTCTGAAAAATCTATTGGCAAACAAATTTTATTTAACAATAGTAACTATACTATAGTAAGCTTGGAAAAAGCTGTAAATGCAGCTCCAGATATCGCTTTGTTTTCAGCTGGAGGAGAAACTTCTTTGGAATGGGCTCCAAAGTTTGCGAAAGCAGGGACAACAGTAATTGATAACTCTTCAGCTTGGAGAATGGATACAACCAAAAAATTAGTGGTTCCAGAAATTAATGGAGATGTACTCACTCCTGAGGATAAAATTATTGCCAATCCGAATTGCTCAACAATACAGTTGGTCATGGTATTATCTCCATTACATTTAAAATATAAAATGAAACGTGTCATTGTTTCTACTTATCAGTCTGTTTCGGGAACAGGTGTTAAAGCACTTCTACAATTAGAAAATGAAGAAGCGGGAATAAAAGGAGAAATGGCATATCCTCACCCTATAAGAAGAAATGCAATGCCTCACTGTGATATTTTTTTAGAAAATGGATATACGAAAGAAGAAATGAAATTAGTTAATGAATCTAAGAAAATCTTAGGTGATTCTTGTTTTTCTGTAACAGCCACAGCTGTAAGAATTCCTACAAACGGAGGGCATTCAGAGGCAGTAAATATTGAGTTTGAAGAAGATTTCGAAATCTGTGAAGTTCGCAGTTTATTGAGTAATTCTCCTGGAATAGTCGTACAAGATAATGTAGAAAATAATGTATATCCCATGCCTATTACAGCGCACAATAAAGACGATGTTTTTGTGGGTAGAATACGACGAGATGAATCCCAAGAAAACTCCTTAAATTTGTGGATAGTTTCTGATAACCTAAGAAAAGGAGCAGCAACCAATACTGTGCAAATAGCAGAATATTTGGTAGAAAAAAAGTTAGTGTAAATAATATGAGTACATTTCATAATTTATCTGTTAAATGTATTATACAAGAGACCGAAAATGCGGTTTCTCTTGTTTTTGATGTTCCTGAAAATTTGAAACCTAATTTCTCTTTCAAAGCAGGGCAATACATAACTCTAAAAGCATTAATTAATAGTAAAGAAGTTCGCAGAGCCTATTCTATCTGTTCTACTCCTGAAAGCGGTGAATTAAAGGTTGCCATTAAAGCAATTGAAAATGGAACTTTTTCTAACTACGCAGCCTCTCAACTTCGTGTCGGAGATTTTTTGGAAGTACATGAGCCGGAGGGTAAATTCATTTTAATCCCCTCTAAATCTAATAATTATATTGCTTTTGCTGCTGGTAGTGGTATTACTCCAATTTTATCAATGATAAAATCAGTTCTACAACAAGAACCCACTTCTTCATTCACTTTAATCTATGGTAATAAAACTATTGAAGAAACAATTTTTAAATCAGAGTTAGATGCTCTAACAAAAAAATACAGCGAGCGATTTAATCTACATTACATATTTAGTAGACAAAATAACGAAGGTTTTTTATTTGGAAGAATCAACCAAGAACAGACAGGTTATTTTGTGAATAATCTTTACAAAAATTGGATTTTCGAGTCGGCTTACTTATGTGGCCCTGAGGAGATGATTAAAACAGTTTCATCAACTTTACTAAAAAATGGCTTTAAAGAATCACAACTATTCTTCGAGTTATTTACTGCTTCAATTGATGAGGAGAAATTTTCAAAAATAAAAGATGATGAAACTCAGGTTACTATATTATTAGATGATGAAGAGTTTTCTTTTACGATGAAACAGACAGACGATCTTTTAGCCGCTGCATTACGGAACAATATTGACGCTCCTTATTCATGCCAAGGAGGGGTTTGTTCTAGTTGCTTAGGAAGGGTTACGATAGGAAATGCCATTATGACAAAAAATAGTATTCTTACAGATGATGAAGTAGATGATGGTTTTATTTTAACCTGTCAAGCATATCCAACAACATCAAAAATTTCAATTGATTTTGATGATGTTTAAAAATAGGTATCTTTAACTCATGGATATATATGACATAAAAAATGCCATTATACTGGGATTCTTTCTTTCTTTCATGATTGGGCCTGTTTTTTTTATGTTAATACAAACAAGCATTGTAAGAGGTGTTAGGGCGGCCATAACCTTTAATTTAGGAGTCATTTTAGGAGATATTATTTTTATAATTATTGCCTATTTTGGAAGTAGACATTTATTGGAAAGAATCAAAGATGACCCTCGGTTATTTTTTATTGGAGGTCTTATTTTAATTGTTTATGGAGCCATTACATACTTAGATAAATCGGACAAAAGAGAAATGGAAGAATCTATTAATTTTGCCTCAAATAAAAATTATTTTAGGCTGATTTTAAAAGGTTTTTTTTTAAACTTTATCAATGTTGGCGTATTAGCTTTTTGGCTAGGTTTAATTGTTGTAATTGGACCAACTTTAGATATGAATCCAACACATATCTTTTATTATTTTGGAATTATTATCGTTAGTTATTTTATTACCGATTTAGGAAAAATTGTTCTTGCAAAACAGCTAAAAAATAGTATGACCTCTACTGTAGTTTATAGAATAAAACGAATTATGGGAATCTTATTAATCATTTTTGGGGTAGGTTTAATGCTAAAAGGGTTTCTACCGAAGGAAAATAAAATTAACACGTTATTAGAACAAGTAGATAAAAAATAAATATCCTATTCAATTTTCTTAAAATTATTTTCTAAATTAACATCTGCCATTAGTTTAGATGTATCTATTTCAACCGATTTAACTTCTTTTGTAACTTCAAATTTGTAGGTTGGATGTGCCCAACCCCAATCTTTAAGAACTGTAGCTGTTGTTGGTTTGTTTCCTCTCATTATCTCTAATGGAATATTGAATCTTTCTCGACTTCCATCTGTGAAAACAACCTCTATATCTATTGGCATCGGCATTTTACCAATTCTTTCTATAGTGATTGTTTTATTATCAACAGATTTTATACCATAATCAATGGTGTGTGTTGTCTGAGTCCATTCGTTTAAATACCAACCTAGATGAATGCCAGAGACTTTTTCCATTGTACGTTTAATATCATTCGGGGTTGGGTGTTTAAAACTAAAATCTTTAAAGTATTTTTTAAGTCCTTTAGCTGTATTTTCTTTACCAATAATGTATTCTAATTGAGATAAAAATATACTCCCTTTAGAATAACTTGCTGTTCCATAAGCCCAATTCGTATGATATCTATCTGAATGGGTCGATAAGGGTTCTTCATAGCCTTTTTCAACAATCATTCTATATCCTCTATATGAGGATGTATGAGGATTATCTTTACCCTTTTTTAATATTTTATTGTCTGCTTTATTGGAAATATACGATGTAAATCCTTCATCCATCCAAGGGTGTAAACTTTCATTAGTCGCCAATAAAAACTGAAACCAAGTATGTGCCAATTCATGAGCTGTTACACCAAAAAGACTTTGAAATTTTCGCTTACCTGTAATTAGTGTTCCCATTGCATATTCCATTCCTCCGTCTCCCCCCTGTATTACAGAATATTGTTTGTACGGATATTGGCCAATATTTTCACTAAAAAAATTCATTAACTCAGCTGTTTTTGGTTGTAGCCTCTTCCAGTTCTCTATGTATTTCTCTTCTAAGTTTTTCTTATAGAAAAAATGCAAATCAATTCCATCTTTTGTTTGGATGATATCATGAGTAAACTCTGGATCTCCTGCCCACATGAAATCATGGACTTTGGGGGCTTTAAAATGCCAACTTAATTTTTCTGTTTTTTGAGAAATGGTTTTTTTTGAGGAATCCTCATATCCATGTCCTACCTCTTGAGGGTTTTGTAAATATCCTGTTGCTCCTATTGTATAGTTTTTGTCTATATGAATTGTGACATCAAAATCTCCCCAAACTCCATGAAACTCTCTTGCTATATATGGTGGGGTATGCCATCCTTCAAAGTCATATTCTGCTAATTTAGGATACCATTGTGCCATAGAAAGTGCAACTCCCTCCTTGTTATTCCTTCCTGATCGTCTTATTTGTTTGGGTATTTGTGCGTCATAAACCATATCAAAAGTTGCACTTCCTCCCGATTTAATAGGGGTGTTTAATGTTACTTCTAGAATCGTACCTACAACCTCAAATTGAACATTTTCATCATTTTGTTTTAAAGAAGCGACTTTAATATATCCTATTTCTTCTGGAGTTAATTTGCTAATTCTATCTTTAACTCTTCTATCTGGATCTTGAATATTTCTAGAACGAATATCCATTTGAGAATTGGGTTGAAAAGCATTAAAATAAAGATGATAATACACATGTGTTAATTCATCTGGAGAATTGTTTGTATATACTAGTTTTTGTTTTCCTTTATATTGAAATTTTTTTACATCAACATCAATATCCATTGTATACTTAACATGCTGTTGCCAGTAACTTTGGATGGGCATCGTTTTTTGATAAACAATAGATTTTGTTGGACTACAAGAAATTAAAAATGAGAGTATCCATAAAATAAAAATTATTTTTTTCATGATAATTACTTTTAAATCTACCTACCATTCACCATATAATCTGCCATTTTTAAGGCATTGTATGCATTAACGACACGTCCTGAAACTGACAAGTCTGAAAACGGAACTTTTTCTCCTTTTGGTTTTTCCCTCGATCTAGAACCTGGCTTTATGACATCAAAATTAATCAATGTTCCAGAATTCATTAAAATATGTTTTACCTGAGAAGCAGATAGTTTTGGATAATACGAACGTATTAATGCAGCAACTCCAGCAGTTGAGGGTGCAGCCATAGAAGTTCCGCTAAATTTTGCGTATTCTCCCTCCGGAATGGTAGAATAAATTTGAACTCCAGGCGCAAAAACATCCACATTAATTTTACCATAATTAGAAAAAGATGCAGGTAAGTTCTCATTATAGTTTGCGCTCATGGCACCTACTGTTAAAAAATTATCAGAAATTTCTGTTTTTAAATCTTTAGAATCATTGGGAAAGGTTTTTTCAACATCAATATTATTACCATCATTACCAGCAGCATTTACAATCAGCACATCTTTTGAAGCTGCATATTGTATGGCTTCAAAAACCCATTCTTTCTTTGGAGAAAATCCCTTCCCAAAACTGGTATTGATTACTTTGGCACCGTTGTCTACAGCATAACGAATTCCTAAAGCGACATCTTTATCATATTCATCACCATCTGGTACAGCTCTAACGGCCATAATTTTTACATTATTAGCAACACCATTCATCCCTTTTTGATTAGCCCTTGATGCTCCTATAATTCCAGATACATGAGTTCCGTGAGCTTCGTCTTTTATTGAGTGACCAGTATTTGGGTCTCCATACGATTTATTATCCATCTTATTTGGATCGTCTCCCAGAACACTTCTATACTCTTTTTTTAAAGCATCTCCTTTTACTATTTCATCAGCATTAGCAACTAACTTTGTTAGCTCATTTTTTGCCTGTCCTAAAGAACTTAATCCAAAACCAAACATTTGTTTTGCCACTGATAAACTTTCTTTTAATGCAGGGTCTTCTGCAGAAATTCCCATGACATCATCTTTAGAATAATCAGCATTATTAAAATGTTTTGTAAGAGTCGAATCAGCATTAGTAACCATTTTAAGCATTAGACCATATCTTTTTTTGTTTGCCTCAGCAGCAGCTAATTTTTCGTCATAATATGCAGTTGCTTCCGTCAAGGTTTCCTCGTCCGATATAGTAGGGTCTATAATAATACGTTGGTATTCTAAATGCTCTTTATAAATCGTTCCTAAAAAATTCCATCCGTTGATATCATCAATAAACCCATTTTTATCGTCATCTATACCATTATTTTCAATTTCTTTGACATTTACCCATGCTACATCTTTTAAATCTTCATGAAGTAAATCTGTACCAGAATCTACGACTCCAACAATAACTTCAACTCCCTTTTTCCCCTTTATAAAAGCGTAGGCTTTGTCTAAACTCATCCCAGGAATGGAATCGGTTTCTAAATCACTATGACTCCAAACCTTACTTTCTTCTTCAGTTAAGGGTACTTTTTTAGCAGTGGCAATTACCTCATAAGAAGATGGTTTTGGTACAGGAATCTTTGAAATAGTTTTGCAGCTAGCAAGTAAAAAAATAAAAATTGTAGTATAAAAAATACGGTTTAAAAAATTCATGATTTGTTTATTTAAATTAAAAATATGTCTGTAAATTTATGTGTTTCTTTTAATCGAACTCCTTTTTCTGTATGTTGCACTGTGCATAGTTCTGAATATGCATCATGTTCTAAAAATAAAAAATATTCGTTATCAGCAGCTTCGTGTAAAAACTCTTTTTTTTCTTTTAATGTTTGTAAAGGTCTTATATCATAGCCCATTATGTAAGGTAGTGGTATATGTCCTGTTGTTGGTAATAAATCAGCCATAAAAACAATTGTTTTTCCTTGATAAGAAATTTTTGGCAACATTTGTTTTTCTGTATGACCATCCATACTTATAACATCAAAACCTAATTGTTGGAGAGGATTTTCTGACACAAAGTTTAATTGCCCACTTTCTTGAATTGGCGAAATGTTTTCTTCCAAAAAAGAAGCTTTTTCTCTTGAATTAGGGTTTACTGCCCAGTTCCAATGTTGTTGATTACTCCAAAAGTTGGCGTTTTTAAAAGCAGGTTCATAACCCGTTCTATCTTTATTCCATTGAATAGCTCCTCCGCAATGATCAAAATGTAAATGGGTTAAAAAAACATCTGTTATTTCATCTCTATGAAATCCATGTATCGCTAACGAAGAGTCTAATGAAAAATCTCCAAAAAGAGAATAGTACCCAAAGAACTTATCCGTTTGCTTTGACCCCAAACCTGTGTCGATGATAACTAATCTATCACCGTCCTCTACTAACAGACAACGTGCACTCATAGGAATGAGATTATTACTATCAGAAGGGTTTGTCTTTGACCATATAGACTTAGGTACAACACCAAACATAGCACCTCCGTCTAACTTAAAATTTCCTGTTTGTATTGGGTACATTTTCATGGACAACAAAGATGCGGAAAAAACACCAATATCATATAATGAAATTTATTAAAAAATAATTGAACTTAAAAATTAAAAAATCTATGGATAGAAAAAAGCATCGGGAAACGATGCTTTGATCTTGAGGTGTCGAGCGGATTCGAACCGCTGTAGATGGTGTTGCAGACCACTGCCTAGCCACTCGGCCACGACACCTTAATTGGATTGCAAATTTACATCATTTATCCTTTAATCCAAGTTTTTTATCCCGAACGTTTTTTTGAAAGTATGATTGCAACTTCTTCAACATTCCCCCCTATTGGAGGATTTAATTTGGCAATTCTTACATGACCTTTATGAACTGCCTCTAATTCTAAAAAAACACGTTCTAATATACGCTTAGCAACAGCTTCTAATAATTTAGACCGAATGGCCATTTCTTTTTTTACAATCTGATTTAAATGTACATAATCTATGGTATCCGATAAATTATCTGTAACAGATGATATTGATAGGTCCCCATCTACTTCTAGGTCTATTTTATACCAAGAACCAATTATAGACTCTTCAGCTAAACAGCCATGATATCCGTATAATTTAATGTTATTTACTTGAATTTTACCCATATCTAAAGCTTCTCCCACATTTTTTGAGACGTTAACCGAAAGGTTCCTAAATGATTAAAGTTGCATTGTTCTGGAGAAATGATTGATAAAAAAGGTTCTGAGTTGTTGGTATGGTACAAATAATAAATTTCTCCAATAATCGGCTCAAAATTAAAGGTCGCATTATAAACTAGATCATTATACTCAAACTGATTCATCATCTCATCAAACTCCTTCTTTAACTCATTAAACTTACTTTTAAATTGTTGATTTACCTTGGTAATTCCGTCATTTCTCCATGTCGAGGTATTTAAAGGCTTAATTGATGGTGCACTTGCACTAGTCCCATAAGCTCTTAGCGCTGCATCATATTGTTGAGTTTCTTCATCAAAAACAACTAAATCGGGTTTTTTGGACATCTTTTAAAATATTTACACAAAATTAAAACAAATAAATAATTTTAATTCTTAAAGTATTCAAAATTATAGAAGTTCACTTATCCATAGATTTTACGTAATTTTGTCGCTTAATTTTTTAGTTGACGATTAATGTCTGAAGAAAAAAAATCTCTCAATTTTATTGAGCAAATTATTGAAGAAGACTTGGCAAAAGGAATGCCTAAAGAAAATTTATGTTTTCGTTTT
>CATISV010000219.1 GCA_949541125.1 Flavobacterium sp. SCGC AAA160-P02 | reverse complement strand
GCGGCTTTAGAATCATTAACATCAAATGTAACTTCTACTTTAAAATCAGGTGGTAAAGTTGCTTTAGTTGGTTGGGGAACTTGGTCAGTATCTAGAAGAGCTGCTAGAAATGGTAGAAATCCACAAACTGGTGCAGAAATTAAAATTGCTGCAAAAAATGTTGTAAAGTTTAAAGCGGGAGCTGGTCTTAGTAGTTCAGTAAACTAAAAAAACTTACAATAAAAAATATTAAACCTTCTTTTAAAGAAGGTTTTTTATTTTTAATTCTAATACGAAAAATTGTCTGACATAAAACTAAATAAAGGAAATTTGTTAATTGCAGAACCATCTCTTCTTCATGATGATTCTTTTAATAAATCAATGATTCTATTAACAGAGTACAATAAAAATAATTCTATTGGTTTTATTTTAAATAAACCCCTAAAATATACCATCAGAGATCTTATTCCTGAAATAGATTGTTCATTTACTATTTATCAAGGTGGGCCTGTAGAACAAAACAATCTTTATTTCATTCATAAAATTCCAGAGTTAATTCCAGAAAGTATTCAAGTAGGGAATAATATGTTTTGGGGGGGAGATTTTGAAGTATTAAAAAATTTATTACTTGAAAATAAAATTGAGAATACTCAGATTCGTTTTTTCTTAGGGTATTCTGGATGGGGAAGTATTCAATTGGAAGAAGAACTTGAAAACAACTATTGGTTTGTTACAAAAAATGATTTTGAAAATATATTATCAGAAGATAACAAAACCCTTTGGAAGAACAAATTGATAGAAAAAGGTGGTGAATATAAAATTTGGGCTAATGCTCCAAATAATATTAATTTAAATTAATTATTTTGCGGTTACCTCTAAAATTTTCAAACTTACTGCAATTTTATTCGCTGTAAATGTAGAAAATGTCTTCTTTCTGTAATTGGTCACTGGTTGTATCCCTATAATTGAATTGGTTATAAATATTTCGTCAGCTTTTTGAATTTCAAAGGGAGAAATAATACTTTCTTCTAAAGTAAATTCACTGTGTTTTAAAAGTATTTCAATTACCTTACCTCTGATAATTCCTTTTAAACAACCCTCTGATATTGGAGGTGTTTTTATAATATTATCTTTTACTAAAAAAATATTTCCATCCGTTACTTCGACTACCCCTTTTCGTTCATTTAAAAGGATGCAATCATCTAACTCATTTTCTTCCGCAAAAATACTTGCTAAGGTGTTTATCAACTTATTATTAGAGTTTACTGTAGATAAATATCCTGAATATAAAAAAAAGTCTTTATAAAGGTCTATTGAATATTTAAGTTTTGTTGAATATGATATATCTTGCAGTTGAATTAGATAATCTACCTTATTCGTTCTAGGAAGATAAAGACCTCCGTCTTTTCTAGTTACAGTAAGTCTAGCACTTTGAGTTAATTGTTTTTTTTCATTTGGAAGTGTTTTTAGAATTTCTTGTTCAAGGAATTCCAGTGTAAAATCCATTGGGATTTTCATTCTTAGCATCCTCATTGACGCCATCAATCTAAAATAATGATCTTCCCAAAAAATAACTTTTCCATTGACTATTTTGACAATCTCAAAAACAGCATCTCCAAATTTAAAAGCTCTGTTATTTGGACTAATACTAAGTATCTCATTAGAAATTAGAGTACCATTATAATTTAACATTACAATTTGTTTTTTATTGATAACAAAGTTAGTTGAATTCGATCGAATATAAACAAAAAAATAAGCCTTAGATAATCTAAGGCTTTATAATATGTATCGTAGATAGATTTATGCTCCTATTCGATGTTTTAATTCATCTATTTGGTTTGACCAAAGCATTTTAGACTCCTCAACCTCATCTTCTTCTGCAAAATCTGTGATAATTAAAGAGACATCTTTTGTAATTTCGTCCACCTGAATTCTAAACTCAAAGTAACTATCATCATCTTCACTTTCTACCCATTTATATCTTGCTTTTTCTCCATTTTTTTTTGAAATAATTAATGCTTGTTCTTCAGAATCATCCCAAAAAAAAGTAATCACTTTTCCCCTTGAATTTGCTTTATCTGAGAACCACTCCTCCAAACCTGATGGGGTTGAAAAGTATTGATATAACATATTAGGAGAGGCATGAATAGGAAATTCAATTTCAAATTTAACTTTATCCATTGTTACTTTAGTTGATTTAATAATAGATTAATATTTTTATCTATTATACTCACAATATAGGTATTAAATCTAATTAAAAAAAATTAAAAACACACCTTGCAATCCTGTAAAATTGAATTATATTTGCTCCCTCAACAAAAATGGCGAGGTAGCTCAGTTGGTTAGAGCGCAGGATTCATAACCCTGAGGTCGGCAGTTCAAATCTGCTCCTCGCTACTACCAAATTTTTACTGTAAGTACTCATAAAACAACGATTAATCTAATTTATTTTAATCGTTTTTTTATGGGTATAAAAAAAATACAATAAAAGTACCACTTGAAGTACCAGCTTTTCAAATAATAAATTTTTATTCCTTTCAAAAAAATGCCCCTAAAATAAAACTAGATCAATAAAAAACTAAAATTCTCAAATTTTTACACTTGTCCTTGGTGGAGACTCGTATAATGAATATGATTCATTGTTTTTTAATATTGAGATTGGAGTTTCTTCAACACCTGCGTAGAAAACGATTATCTCTGCAGGTATTTTACCGTCATTTCTTCCGTAATGAAAAGTATTTACTAATTCTACGATAGATTCACCAGCTTTAAGGTGAAGCACATCATTAGCTTCACTAACTATTGTTAATTCACCTTTCAACAAAACACCAGCATTAATTTCTGGATGTTGATGTAATTGTAATTTAGTTTTTGGGGGTACAATTATTTTTAATATAGTAATTTCAGGAGTACCATCAAGATATTTTGGAAGTGATTGACCATTCCAACTTTTTGTTGTCTTTGCTAAAGTAATCACTTTTGAAATTTTACAATTTTTTTCCATTTTAAGTATTTTTTTTAGGTTGGTGAAAATAATGTCAAAAAAGTACATTAAAAATAAACTATAAAATATACTATTTTCAAACAAATGTTTTAAACATTTCAATTATAAGAAACATGTATCAAAATAAACTTATTTCGTCTTAAGTAAAAAAGTTGACAAATTTTAGGATCGACCTACTAATTTGTCAACTTAATGATTTCTATACAATTAAATCTATACTATTTTTTAATCTATTCCTTGACCCATTATATAAGGTGGATTTAAACTGTTTATTTTCTTTTCTAATTCTTTGATTTCAGAATTTAATTCGTTGATGACTTTTTTGATTTGACTGAACATATTTTCAGCGATCTCCAAATTATTTATATGTAACCCTGTTGGTCCATATAATGTCCTTAAGCCTTGCTGTGCAATACTCATTCTCCTTGAAATATTTGGCTTGTCAGATTGGTTTGTATAATTATCATCTCCCATTATTTCTAGTTTAGCTGGATTACCCTGGTATTTAATTACTGCAGAATGGATCTTAGATTTTAAATCTGAAATTTCTTTTAAAATATCTTCTGAAAAAACATTTAGCTGTAATGAAGCCTTTTCAAAAAGAGAGATTTTATTCTCTATCATAGAAAACGCATCTTCATATTTTTCCATTTCACCATACAAGCTAGAAAGTCTTTTTC
>CATISV010000218.1 GCA_949541125.1 Flavobacterium sp. SCGC AAA160-P02 | reverse complement strand
GCATCAACCGCTTCTAAGTGAGAAGGATTCGGAACTAAATTCATTTTGACAGCTCTTCCGTTTTTATAGGTTTTACTGAGTGTTAATCCGAGATGATATTTGACATCTCCATCAATATTTTCGTCTTCAAAATCTTTTCCCTCAAACTCACTAAATAAATCTCTAACAGGTTTCTTAAAAATATTAACCAAGGTATTTAATCGCCCTCGATGAGCCATTCCTAAGACACATTCTTTAACTCCATATTTTTCAGCTGCGTCTCTTAATGCAACACTTATTCCTGGAATCAATGTTTCACCTCCCTCTAAAGAAAAACGTTTTTGTCCCACATATTTTGTTTGTAAAAAACTTTCAAAACTAACCGCTTGATTTAGTTTTGAAAGAATATACTTTTTTGCTTCTAATGAGTAATCGGGATGATTGTTATTTTTGTTTAACCGATGTTGCCACCATTTTAATTCTTCTGGATTTCTTAAATACATATATTCAACACCAATAGAATCGCAGTAAATTTCTTCTAAATGAGTAATGATCTCTCTTAATGGCTTTGGACCAATTCCTAATATTTCTCCAGCATCAAAGATTGTATCTAGATCATCATTGGCTAATCCAAAGTTTTCAATCGCTAAGGTTGGAGAGTATTTTCTTCTGTCTCTAACAGGATTCGTTTTTGTAAAAAGATGACCTCTGGTTCTATACCCATTAATAAGGTCGACAACTAAAAACTCTTTTCTAACAGATTCGGGTATTTGATGAGAAACTTCATCCTCCTCTGTAAAAGAATAGTTCTCATTTGCTAAATCATAGCCTTGAAAGAAACTTCTCCAACTAGGCTCAACAGTATCTGGGTTTTGTAAATATTGCTTATACAAATCAGCAATAAACCCAGAATGAGCCGCATTTAAGAAAGAAAACTTATCCATAAAAATAGATTACTTTGCAACTAAGTTAATTATCCTCAGTAAAAGTACAACTTTTACAAAAAATAGAAGTTTATTTTTGCTTTAAAATAAAAGGAAAAAAAGACTGAATCTGTTTTAATAGAAGCCCTCATAAAATGTTTTCCTTCAAAAAGAAATTCTCGGTTTTTTTTCTAAAAAAAAGTTTTCGTGATTTTTGTAAAAGATATATATTTGCACACGCTAAACACAAAAGCGTTTAGTACACTCCTCCTTAGCTCAGTTGGTTAGAGCATCTGACTGTTAATCAGAGGGTCCTTGGTTCGAGCCCAAGAGGGGGAGCAAAAGCTTTACAGAGATGTAGGGCTTTTTTTGTTCCTTAATACTTTACTCCAAATTTAATAAAATATACATACACTGCCATTTTACTGGTAGTAAATAGACAGTTCATTATTTGAAAGAATTTAATATTTCAGTTACAAAAAGAGGTTTGGATTATATCCATTGGTGTAAAAGAAAAATCCTCCAATTTGGAGGATTTATATAGATAAAATAGAAATTTTATTCTGCTGATAATTCCCCTATTTTATTGAGCATGCCTGAAACATCCATATATTCATCTACCTCAATAATTTTATGGTTTTCATTGAATTTAAATACCTCATAAGCTTTAATTCCTTCCATAGAATTGTCCCCAAGATTAGCACTCCACTTTGCATAAATTCGGACACCTCCATCAGGAATAAAATTTGAATCAACTGTTGGGTAAAAATCCCTATCATTAGCTTTTATATTATTTAATATTTGCATAAAACCATTATAGTTTTCTAATATTCCCTTTTTATTCAAATCTTTACCTCCATATGCGGGGGGATTAAATTTAGCTTCTTCAGCAAAAAAAGATGCTGCAGTTTCTAAATCTTCATTTTCTAGAGAATCAAATAATGCATGGACAACTTTAGCATTTTCATTATAAATAGCCATAGCTGCCTCCTTTTGCGATTGTTCTTGAGTTTTTTGATTACATGAAAATAGTAATCCGACAAGTGTTGATAGTAATAATAATTTCTTCATTCTTTCTGATTTAATAAATTTTTATTTTAAAGGTGCAACTGTAAAGCTTGCTTTTTTTGTCACGAAATCCCAGTTCCCTATAGCTAAATTTATAATACCTCCAACAATATCATTATCATAAGCATAGGTTTTATATGTGTTTCCCTCTTTCTTCCAAAGACCATTAGTTGATCCTCTAAAAGTTTTATCTCCTACTTGTGTCCAAAAATAGCCATTGTAATCACTTTGCTGACTATCTGTTGCAAAATTTTTAAACGTAATAGTCCCATAGCCCATACCATAAGGACCTGCTTGACCTGAAATTGTAACCTCCCAATTTACTCCGTCTGAGGTATATACGTTATCAATATCAAATACTACATCAAATGATTTGGACTTATCCCATTCTAGCTCTTGGGAAAAACCTACTGAAGATATTAATAAAAAAAGAAATAATAATTTTTTCATTGTTAATTGATTTATGATTAATAATAGTTCTAAGATAGGAAGAAGTTTAAACATTACATAATCTGTCATAATTATGGTTAAAGCAAGTGTATCTTATCAGAAAATAAGTCAAAATAAGATTGAGTTCTGCTGCAACTTTGAATCATAGGGAGAGCAACATATAATGATAAAACGGTTATACTTTTACAGTGTAGCCGTTTTTTAATTAAAAGACCTCGGTTAAATACCCTCTGTTATTAAAAGGAGATATCCCGGTGATTATTAGAACATTTTAAAATAGTTTAAAAAAGGTTAAAGTTTCTTTATCGTCAGTTTCATTATATTTGAATTAAAATGATAAAAGAGAACAAAAGTTCCTGTTATCCGGAAACATAGACCTAAAAACAGGAAATTTATTCCACATATAAGGAGTTACCTTAGATTCGCACAAACAAGAAAAATGAAAGTACTATCAAAAATGAAGGTATTTCATTTCGTTTTTTTAAGAAAAAATCTAGTTAAAAGGTAACATGATACGATGACAAAAGTTGAATTTAATAAATCCCTGAAATACAAATAATTTGAAAAAAAAGTACTTCAACATAGTTTCAATTTTCACTTGCGCAACCTTGCTGTCAATTGGTTGTAGTGAAAGAGAGAAGAAAATATCAAAGCCTAATGTTTTATTTATTTCCATTGATGATCTTAGACCAAGTTTAGGCGTATATGGTGATAGTATTGCTGTCACACCCAATATTGATGAATTTGCTATGGAGGGAATAACTTTTACAAATTCCTATTGTCAGGCAGCGGTGTGCGCACCTTCTAGAGCCAGTTTAATGACCGGTCTAAGACCTGATTCTACACGTGTTTGGCATCTCGGAGATAAATTCAGAGAAATAAATCCCAATACTGTAACTATGCCTCAGTATTTCTCAAAATTTGGCTATCATACGGTTAACCTTGGAAAAATATTCCATAATTATATGCCCGACTCAATTTCTTGGGATGAACCGGATCTTAGACCTACTCGTTACAAGAAAAAAGATTGGCTCAATAGGGATGGAGAAACTTTTTATATAAGTGAAGATGTAAATGCTTCGCAAGCCATTAAAAGAGATTCCCTATTAAAAATCAGACCTGTTCGATACGCTGATGGATGGAATACCGGACCAGCTTGGGAGGCAGCAGATGTGCATGACACTATGTACTATGACGGGGCACAAACAAAATTAGCCAAGGAGACATTATCACGATTAGCAAAAATGAACCAGCCATTCTTCATGGGACTGGGATTTTTCCGTCCGCATTTACCATTTGCGGTTCCAAAAAAATATTGGGACCTATATGACCCAAATGAAATACCACTAGCTAAAAACAAAGAAATTCCTGAAGGCGCACCTCTTTATTCAATGAATTCAATGTATGAATTAAGGCATTATGATGGTTTTTCACATATTGGTCATCCTACTTCTTCTTATAGAATGAAAGAAGACACAATAAGGACATTGAGGCAAGGATACTATGCAAGTGTGAGTTACGTAGACGCTTTGCTCGGAGACCTATTCGTACATTTAATGGATCTCGGAATCTACGAAAACACCATTATTATAATTTGGGG
This sequence comes from Flavobacterium sp. SCGC AAA160-P02, assembly GCA_949541125.1. Classification (GTDB taxonomy): domain Bacteria; phylum Bacteroidota; class Bacteroidia; order Flavobacteriales; family Flavobacteriaceae; genus Polaribacter. Next base: position 5,028 of record CATISV010000218.1, on the reverse strand, counting down.
AGATCATGGCTGGAAATTAGGTGACCACAATAGCTGGGGTAAAATGACCAATTACAATATTGATTTAAAAGTACCCGTAATTGTGCGATATCCTAATCAAAAAAATCGGGGAGTACAATCAGATGGAATGATTGAGTTGGTTGATTTATTTCCCTCAATCTGTGAACTAGCAGGAATTGATTTTCCCGACTATGCGCAAGGAACAAGTTTTGTTCCTCTGATTGAGAATCCTGAATTACCCTGGAAAGAAGCTACCTTTAGTCAGTTCCATCGTAGGCCAAAAGTTTCTGCTGACCGAAAACGATATATGGGCTATTCTATGAACACAAAGAAATACCACTTCATTTCGTGGTATGAGTGGGACTCTGATACAGGCACCAGAGGAAAGTTTAAAAGTTATGAGTTATACGATAAAGAATTTGATGAATTCGAAACACAAAATCTAGCCGACCGCAAAGATATGAGTGAGGTTTTAACTGCACTATCTCATCAACTCGATGAAGGATGGAGAATGGCTTTACCTGATAGTCAAAAATAAAAAAGCTTCTGTTTAAAGATTTCTTAGACGTATTACTTTGACTCTTGAAGCAATAGTTCAAGAATTTTAGTTGAAGAACTTTAAAGGTTCTAAATTGTGATGCAACTTTTAATAATAGGGGGAGCAAAAGCTTTACAGAGATGTAGGGCTTTTTTTATTACACAGAACTTACAATAAATATAGTAATATTCTTGGCAGTTATTTGGCAGTTTTAGATTTGGAAGATTTCTTCTCTGCCTTTTCAGTCAATATCTTGTTTATATATATTTTAAGTAATAACTAAATTTGTAAATTGCGGGTATGAAAAAATTCTTTATTAATAATGGTAGTTGGCTGACAATGGCTCTAACCCTTGTTTTTTTTATTATGAGTGATTTAACTGGGGATTACTTGCCAAAATTCTCAAACATATATATAACATTGATTACATATTTTATAATTGTTATGATTCCTGTTTCTTTAAGTGTTTATTACAAAAATAAAAAATGAAAAAACTACTCTTACTCTCCGTTTTTTTAATCTTCGCTTGTACTAGTGATACTAAAAAATCTGATGAATCTTGGTTATTTGTTCACACGGCTAAAAATGCTCAAGTGACAAATAACACCACTATTATTATGCCATTAACAAGGGATATTTTTGCCTTTACCGATAGACCTTATCGTAAACACCTTTATTTGAATGGTAAACAGTATGCTTCACTTTGGAGTACTGATGAGACTAACAGCTTTAAAACAGACCCTCCTAATGCTGTACTGACTTGGGTAGACAAAGATGAGGTTAAAGAAATAGAAGTTATCATAACCAATACAAGCTTTAATGAAGGGAATTTAACTTACTCAATTAAAGAAAATTCAGGGATTGTTGTCAATAAGATTGAAAATGTTAGTCTTTTTGTTGATTTTCAAAATTGGCATCAAGTCTTTGGTGGATTCGGTAACAAAATGACTTAACATTCATTCCTGTTGTATAGTCTTTGAAACTAAACCATAGGCATATCTTCTTCTTTTAGTTCAGCTATTTCAAGTCCTCATAAATAGGTTAATTTTTAATTAGATTTTTTTATATTAGTGTTTATTAACCAAAAAATATTAAAATGAAAAAATTATTACTCTTATTTTCTACAATCATCTTGAGTTGTACTCAGGTTACAACAGGTGATCTTAGCGGTGTTTTGGATGACAATAGTACAGAAGTTCAAATGACTAAAGAACTGATGGAAAAATATGCTGAAGGAAATTTTCGTGAGATCGCTGATATGATTTCAGACGATTCTGGAGAATACTACTTCAACAATGTCAAAGTAGATAAGGAGGGATGGCTCTCAGCGGCCGAGGGACATCACGATTTATTTGATAATATTAAAAATGATAGTGAGGGAATAAATCTTACATCTGCTGATTACAACAATGGCACCACATGGTCTATGGCATGGTTTCAATGGACAGGAAAAGGAAAATATACAGGTGAAGAAGTGAAAATTATTGTTCATCACGGCTTCCGTTTTGAAGATGAAAAAATAGTGGCTGCCTACCATTTCTTTGACCCAAGTTTATTGGATAGAGAAGTTAAGGCTGCAGAAGCTATGAATAAAACCTCGACAAAAGTTCTCGGCTTGGCTGAATTAATTGTTAATAAAGGCTTTTCATCATCTGATGTCGAAGAGTTTTTAAGTAGATTTAGCAAATTTGTACGAGAAACTGAGCCAGGAACTTATGATTTTGGTTACTTTATTTCCTCTGATGGGAAAAGGGTGAATTTAGTAGAAAAATATTACACCTCATCCGACTTTGTCTACCACTTAAATAACTTTGAGCAAAGTGAGTATTCTAAAGAATTTATGACACTGTTTACACTGGATAAAGTAATCATTGCTGGAGACGCCTCTGATGAACTTAAAGCGAAAGCAATCGCCTACGGTGCAGAATTAAGACCTCAAGTAGGTGGATGGATCAACTAAAGTTATGCCTTCTTCATCCTGCTTATATCTTTTTCGAGTTAATTAAAGATTTTGAAGAGCTGCAACTCTGAATAACAGGGGAAGCAAAAGCTTTACAGAGATGTAGGGCTTTTTTATTACACAGAACTTAAAGCAAAAAAAAGCCTCAAATTAATGAGGCTTTCTTATTCCTCGCTTATTCCCTAACTTTGGATACAATTAATTACAAACTACAAAACAACAACTTATGAGACTTTTACTATCCACAGTCTTTTTGATACTATTCTCTATTATCTCCTTTGCTCAGCCTCAGCCCTATAAATCAACCATCCAAACAGATGACAAAACCTTTATTAGTTTGTACATCGAGCAAAATGATGAACTAATGAAACACAATTCTTGGAAGATGATATTTCCTAATATTACAGTTACAGAAGAAAATTTATACTTCTGTATTGATCAAGAGGCTTGTAATTTTAACACTTATTATAAGTATCTAGATGATTATGCATCAAAATACCCTAAACTAGTGGGATCTTTATGGCCACCTGCAATGCCTGGAAAAGGAGTTTTTGGAAAGTGCTTTTATGAAACGGAATTTAAAAATGCCTTTACCATGAGTTGTAATTGTTCCTTCGATTGGCAGGTAAACCAAGATAAAAAACATAATGCTTTTCTCGGTGTTGATGAAGGAAACAAAACCATAACCCCGTATATCTGCGAAAATGTAGCTATAGCTGGAGATGCGGCAGGAGGTCCTGGAACTGTAACTGCGCATTATCCATGTAATATAGATTATGGATTATTTGATGAGGGTGCTGGTACTTTTCATTATGAAATATATTTACCCTCAACCATGAAGCATTTTGTTTTTAGGAATGCAACCGGCACTATTACTGCCAATGTGTATTATCATCCTGCCACTACAAAAGTGACATACCTGAATAGTGAAGGATCTCCAAGTATAAACTTTATCAAAACTGACCCATCTAAATTACCTAGTTGTAACTAACTACTAACTATAAAACAAAAAGTTATGAGACTTTTAATGACAATTGGATTATTAATATTAGGAATGAAGGTGAGTGCGCAGTTTGCCTGGGCAACTAAACCATAGGTATATCCTCTTCTTTCAGCTCTGCTATTTCTAAACCTCTTAACTAGTTTAAACTTGTATTTCTTATATTTGAGAGTATGAAAAAACTAATTCTACTATTATTATTTATACCTATTGTTTGTTTTGGGCAAGAGGTTGAGTTACCTGCACTAAGACTTAGTAATAACTTTTCAAAACCCAACAGAGTTTTAAAGACAACAATTTCAGATGAATCTTTATTTAAACAGAATTATAATAATACTGATTTCACACTTGATTATGTTATTAGGTATCATTTTTACACCTCAATTGATTTGAGTGCAGGAGAAAATCAATTAATAAGTATGGATGGTACTAAATTTAATCTTTCTTCAGAAAATGCTGTGGATTTAACTGATGAAATAATCTCACTGATAAGCGGAATGTATCTTGGCAAAAAAGAATTTAATAAATTTATAAAACAAAAATAAAAAATGAAAAAATTATTTTACCTAGTATTATTCTTCTTTATTTCTTGCGGACCTCAACAAAACAAAAACAAAGAGAAACTTCCTGGAAGACTTGGAAATAAAAATTTGGCTTTAAAAAATGATAAAAGATTAAATCCTCAACTATTAAGTGCTCTTTCTGAAGTTGGTTTGGATAGCATTGCTCCTCCTCCTCCTGTAAGTGTTTTATCTTCAGTGGAAGACCGGCTTCAATTTATAGCATCTTCGGAGCCTCTTTACAGGGGGCTTTTTGCAAGCATATACCAATCCATTGATTTACCTAACAATATAGTCAATGAAACAAGAATAATAAAAGATGAAGATGGTAACGAAATTAAACTTTATATCAGTAGACCAAAAAATATAAGTAGTAAACTACCCGGTGTACTTCATATTCATGGTGGTGGAATGGCTATATTAACTGCAAATGATCCCAATTACATTCATTGGAGGCAAAGTCTAGCTGCCAAGAACCTAGTTGTGGTAGGTGTTGAATTTAGAAACATTGGGGGTGTTCTCGGTAATAATCCTTTCCCAGCGGGTCTAAATGACTGTATTTACGCACTAAAATGGGTACACCAAAACAAAGAAGAATTGGGGATTTCAAAAATCATCGTATCGGGAGAGTCTGGAGGTGGTAATTTAACAATTGCAACTGCTCTAAAGGCCAAAGAGGAAGGATTTATTGATCTCATAGACGGTGTATACGCACAATGCCCTTACATATCAAACCTATATGATTACCAAGACAAAAAACTTAAATCCTTGGTTGAAAATGACACCTACTTTTTAAGGGTAGACATGCTTAATATAATGGCCTCTTTGTATGATGGTGTAAATAGTAAAAATCCACTTGCGTGGCCCTATCATGCTGATTTAGAAATGCTAAAAGGTCTTCCCCCACATGTAATCTCAGTAAACGAACTGGATCCTCTGAGAGACGAAGGCTTGGAGTTTTACAAAAATC
>CATISV010000217.1 GCA_949541125.1 Flavobacterium sp. SCGC AAA160-P02 | reverse complement strand
TTGCTTCAGGCTGGGGTTTACAATGCCTTAAAATGTTACCATTTAAGCGGTAAGCTCTTACCTTACCTTTTCACCCTTACCATAAAATGGCGGTATATTTTCTGTTGCACTATCCGTAAGCTCACGCCTCCCAGGCGTTACCTGGCGCCCTGCTCTATGAAGTCCGGACTTTCCTCTAATTACTTAGCGATCATCCAACCAACTCTACTAACATTATAAATGTTTTTAAGATTTATTTAGAATTTTATATATATCTCTTTTATTTTGTTTGGTTAATAAAGAAATTAGTCTGGCAGCATCAGATGCTGACATTTTTGATAAGAATTCATCCTTGATTTTTTTATCAATGCTTACATCGTTCTTTATTTCTTTTGCTCCTTCTATTACAAGCACAACCTCACCCTTAAGAGTTATGTTTCCATTATCAATATCTCTCAAAATATTTAAACAGGTATCTGTGATAACCTGTTCATGTAATTTTGTCATCTCTCTACATACAGAAATCTTTCTATCATCTTCTATGTAATTTGATAAATTTTCTATAGTTGCTCTTAGCCTCTTTATAGACTCAAAAAAAATAGCGGTCTTACTTTCAGTCATTATATTCTCAAAGGATTTATTCTGAGCATTTTGTTTTCTTGGAACAAAACCATAGAAAGAAAACTTATCAGTTGGCAATCCAGATAGTACAAGAGCATTTGTTACAGATGAAGGCCCAGGAATTAATGTATATTCAAGCTTTAGTTCAACAAATTTTCTTATCAACTTAAAACCAGGATCAGAAATACAAGGAGTGCCTGCTTCGCATGCCAAAACGACACTTTTCTTATTAGTTACATGCTTAATTATTTCATTTAAAACCTTATCTTCATTATGTTCATGAAAGCTTCTACATGATTTCTTAACTTTTATTGATTCAAGTATCTTCTTAAAGCTTCTGGTATCTTCAGCATATATATAATCAGATGATGTAATTACATCTATTGCTCTTATTGAGATATCATCTAAGTTACCAATTGGTGTTGAAATTAAATTTAACATTTGTGCATAATGATTATATGAAACTCAGCTTAACATTTATTTTGTTTGTATTAATAATCTTTGTTTCATCATGCGCCACTACGGCTGTAAACAAAAAAAATTTTGAGGACGATGAAAAATCAAAAGGATTTATTCTGAATCAAATCAATAGAACTTCAAACGAAGAAATTATTAATATCATATCTAAGCTATATAAATTAGAAAAACTAAGTGCATCTGAAAAAGATTTACTTATTGTGAGTTTAAAAAATGGCGATATTAAAAAATCTTATTCTAATGAAATAGAAAAGCTCTTTAAGCATTCACAAAAAATATATACATCAAGCCTTGAGCTTAGTATTCGCACATCTGAAAAAAATAAAGAAATGCTTGTTCAGTCGCTCCTTCAAGAAAATATTTTATTTAATATATCATTTAGCGAAAATGATTTTTTTGAAATAAAAGATAATGTCTTGGAATCAAATTTAAAATTCTATTGTCAAAGCTTTATAGAAGAACAAAACAATAAGCTTGTAGATAGGCTTTTTGAAGATGAAAAAATTTTGATAGTTTATTCTTCTGATTATGAAGAAGATGCAAATGCGCTTATGTTAAATAAATCTAATCATTTATTTTTAAAAATTAGCGATAAAAATTATGAGAATAAAATTCAAAAAATACTTGAAATTTACGATAGCTATAATAAAGCTGAATTAGTATCTAGCTTTGATAGAAATTTAAAAATTGAACATGCTCCCAGACTGAGACAAGATTTGAAGAAAATATATTTTTTAGTTGGTTACAATGA
>CATISV010000216.1 GCA_949541125.1 Flavobacterium sp. SCGC AAA160-P02 | reverse complement strand
TACTTTCTGCCAATGATATTAAGGTTGTAGTCTTTGAAGATCTTCGTCCTACTCCAGAACTATCCTTTGCTGTAAATGAATTGAACTGTCACGCTGGAATTGTATTAACGGCGTCCCACAATCCACCAGAATACAATGGATACAAGGTATATTGGACGGATGGTGGACAAATTGTTCCTCCGCAAGACAAAAACATAATTGACGAAGTAAATTCCTTAGAGTTTTCTGATATTAATTTTAATGCTAAGCCAGAATTAATCTCGGAAATTGGCGCTGAGATTGATGAAGCTTTTTGGAAAGCCTCTATTAAAAACGGTTCTTTCGACATCGAAGGAAGAGATGATTTAAAAATTGTTTTTACTTCTTTACACGGAACTTCCATTAAGCTTATTCCTGAAATTTTAAAAAGAGCCGGGTATTCTCAAGTTTATGTAATAAAAGAACAAGAGGCTCCGGATGGAGATTTCCCAACGGTAACATCTCCCAACCCAGAAGAACCTGAAGCGCTAGAAATGGCAACTAAACTTGCTGAAAAAATTGGAGCAGATATTGTATTAGGGACTGATCCTGATAGTGATAGAATTGGAATTGCTGTGAGAGATACGAATGGAAACATGACATTATTAAATGGAAATCAAGCCATGGTCGTTATGACCGATTTCTTAATTAATCAATGGAAAGAAAAAGGGAAACTCAACGGAAAACAATTTGTGGGCTCAACTATTGTATCAACAAATATGGTCAACGATATTGCCGAGAGTTATGGGGTAGAAACCAAGATTGGGTTGACAGGGTTCAAATGGATTGCTAAAATGATTTTAGATTTCCCTAATCTTAATTTTATTGGTGGTGGTGAAGAAAGTTTTGGATACATGGTAGGTGATTTCGTTCGAGATAAAGATGCTGTGACTTCAGCTTTATTAGCCTGTGAAATTGCTACCAATGCAAAAGCAAACGGAAGTTCTTTTTATAAAGAATTATTAGATTTATATGTAAAACATCATTTTTATAAGGAAAAATTAGTTTCATTTGTAAAAAAAGGAATGGATGGTGCTGAACAAATTAAACAAATGATGGTTGATTTTCGTAAAAACCCTTTATCTCATATCGATGGTTCTAAAGTAACTTTTGTAAATGACTATCAATCTTCAATAGAAAAGAATTTGATTACAGGAGAAGAGAAAATCATAGACCTACCCAAATCAAATGTATTAATTTATCACACAGAAGACGGAACCAAAATTGCTGTAAGGCCCAGTGGAACTGAACCAAAAATTAAATTTTATTTTAGCGTACAATCATCTTTAGAAACTATAGAAAATGCTATTGAAAAGGAACAAGAATTAGATGCTAAAATTGAGAGAATTATTACTGAAATGAATATTTAATGATTTATTTTAAAAAAATTTTACGATATGCAAAGCCTTATAAGAGGTTTGCTTTTCTGAATGTTTTTTTCAACATCTTATACGCAATTTTTTCTGCCCTATCCTTTTATGTTTTGATGCCTTTGCTACAAGTAATCTTTGGAGAAGATCAAGACAAAGAAATAACAGAACCAGTCTACAGAGGGTTTACTTCTTTAGGGGAATTTATGAACGATTACTTCAGCTATTATATGGCAAGTAAAGTAGGCGATGATGACGAAAAAAAATTAATCATCGTCATTGCTCTGATATTGGTTGTTATTGTTTTAAAAAACATTTTTAGTTATTTGGGCTTTTACGCCATCACATTTCTTAAAAATGGTGTTTTAAAAGATATCAGAAACGATTTATACCAGAAAACAATTTCATTACCCATCTCTTATTTTTCTGAGAAAAAGAAAGGAGATATTATGGCTAGAATTGGACCAGATGTTATTGAGGTTCACTATTCTTTTCTATCCATACTAGAGTTGATTTTCAGAGATCCTATTATGATTATTGTTACAATTATTTCAATGCTAGCCATCAGCGTTAAGTTGACTGTTTTCGTTTTTATATTTGTCCCGATTGCTGGATTTGTCATTAATATTCTTGGTAAAAACTTAAAGAAAACATCGGATAAAACTCAAAAAGAACAAGGGTATTTTTTATCTCTTTTAGAAGAAACATTATCAGGCTTAAAAGTCATTAAAGGATTCAATGCTGAAAAAATATTTGGCTTAAAATTTAATGATTCTACCCTACGATTTGAAAAACTAATGAATAAACTACTCACAAGAACTCAACTTGCTGCCCCCGTTAGTGAAATTTTAGGAATTCTAGTTTTCTGTGTACTTATTTGGTATGGTGGTTCTTTAGTTTTGGTAGAAAAATCAATTCCTCCATCAGCTTTTATTCCTTTTTTAGGATTTGC
>CATISV010000215.1 GCA_949541125.1 Flavobacterium sp. SCGC AAA160-P02 | reverse complement strand
TGTATGTGTCTTATAAGTTAAAAAGAATACCAAAAGACTTTCTTTTTTAGTTCTTTTGATCAAAATCCTCTCTTCCTTCTTTTTCTTAGGTTTTCAAACAATGTTTTTCTAAATTCTTTTTCAGCAATTTGAAGTTTTAAAATTTTCTTGTAAGGTAAAAACGTTTTCAATTTCTTAAAATAAACCTGATTCTCTAGATAAGTCTTCTCTCTTAACTCCATCAAAGAATTCACAATTTTTTTCGCCACAGATTCCTTAATTTCTTTTTGATTATTGATATCTATGTCATCTACTTTAGTAATTTTTCTTTCTTCTATCCTCAGTTTTAAAATAAGCTTTTCGTGTGCATTATAAATTGGCCAGAATTTTTCAGCTTCTTTTTCTGTTAGGTTTAATTGATCTGTTATAAAAGCCAATTTATATGCTTTTACACGGTTTATGTTCGTATTTTGTTTTTTTTGAGAATAACTATTTATACTTAAAAAAAGACCAAGTAATAAAGCGATATGTTTTGGTGTATTCATTTTAATAGAATTTATTTAAATTGAGATTACTTTCCTCAATAAGAAGATATGTATCATTTTCATTTATATATGTTTCAATACTAACATCATCTATGATAGTGTTTAGTTGACTAATTTCATTGATCTCTTCATCTGTTAAAACAGCAATAATTTCATCATCAGAAATAGCATTTGTATTATTGTCAAACCAGTTGATTATTTCATCTGATGATAGTTCTGATTCTTGGGTAACCATAAAATTTATTCCTGTGAATAATATAATTATAACAGCTGCTGCAACAGGAATTAAGTTGATTATTTTTCTTTTAAGAGGTATTATTTCTTTTTTACGAATTTTAATTTTTGAAATAATATTATCTTCAAAATGGTCAAAATAATTTTCTGGAATTTTAAAACCATTGTAAATTGGGAGGTTTTCTTCAATTAATTTTGAATAAATAATAGTGTCAATGGCATCAAAATATCCATTTGGAGTAGAAAAACCAGATTTATCTGGGAATTTTGAGTTCTGATTTTCTTTAGTATGGTTGGATTGTTTTTTCATGTATTAATAAGACTCATTTTTTTCTCTAAAGTTTAATCTGTTTTTTCTTGTATATAGTTCTTAATTTTTTTTACAGCATGGTAATATGATGCCTTCAATCCTCCAACAGATGTTTGAAGAATATCAGAGATCTCGGTATATTTCATGTTGTCAAAATATTTCATATTAAAAACCAACTGTTGTTTTTCGGGTAACTTAGAAATAGCTTCTTGAAGTAATCGCTGAATTTCATTTCCATTAAACCATTCATCAGACTGTAAGTTTGTAATTAGGTCTTGTTTCATTTCAGAAATATCAATATTTCTTTGTTTAGCTCTTCTGTTAATAAGAGTAATTGATTCATTTGTGGCAATTCTATACATCCAAGAGAATAATTTACTGTCTTGATTGAAATTATTGATTCCCTTAAAAATTTTAATAAAAGTGTTTTGTAGGACATCGTCTGCATCATCATGAGAGATAACAATTTTACGAATATGCCAATACAGGCGTTCTTTATATTTAGAAATTAGTTGGCGGTATGCCTGCTCTTTTGTTTCAGGATTTTGTAATTGTTTAACTAAAGTAATTTCATCTATCAAGAAATCAGTATTTTAATATTAGACCTAATTTAAATATAAAGGTTTAATAAATTAAAAAAGTTATGATTTTGTTTTGGAGTATCCAAAAAGTCTATTTTTAACAATTGTTTCCGAAACACCCTCTGGCAACATTTTTTGCCAACCTTCTTGGCCCTCTGAGATCATTTTTAAAACTTTTCTAGAGAAAATATGGAGAATTTCTTGATCAAAATCTTTAATGTCTACAAGTTTACCATTGTTTTTAAAGAATTTATATAATTCTTTCATTCTGGGATGTACCTTAAGATTTTCGCTGGTAATGTATTCTCCTTTTTCTTCATCTTTATAGGGGTACATATATACTTTTAAATCTCGATAGAATAATTTTCCAAATGCTTCTAAAATTCCACCACTTAAATGACGATAGTATTTTTCATCAAAGATTTGAATTAAATTATAAACACCCATAGCTAAGCACATTCTAGCTTTTGTAAACTCACTAAAATATTCAACTAGTTTATAATATTCTTGGAAATTGGTTATCATTACATTTTGCCCTAAGGAGCACAATAATTCTGCTCTGTCCAAAAAATCACGCTCATTAATTTCTCCTTCAGCTCTTAGATTACTTAGTGTAATTTCAAAGATGATTCGGCTATTTTTAGAATCTACCTTTTTTTCATTGAAAAAAAGCTCCTTAGATCTTTCAAACATATCCATATTAACCTTAGTAACAGGTCTAAAACTTCCACGTAAGGCTAAGATATTTTTCTTATATAAAACTTTTGCAGGAAGTAAATTATTTCCATCAGGACCAAACATCACGGCAGTTGTCATATTATTTTTAACCAATTGTAAACTCATCAAGCGATTATCTACATACATAAAACGAGGGCCAGAAAAATTAACCATATCAATTTCTAGCTGATCTTTATGAAGATTGTCATAAAATGATTTCAATAATTCTTTTGGGTTGTCATTTAAGTAAAAAGCTCCATAAATCAAGTTTACTCCTAAAACTCCTAAAGTTTCTTGTTGAAGACGAGCATCTGTCTCTTTAAATCTAAGATGTAAAACGATTTCATTAAAATCTTCTAGAGGATCTATTTGAAATCTAATTCCAACCCAGCCATGTCCTTTAAATTTTTTTGTAAAATCAATTGTAGCAACTGTATTAGCATAACTAAAGAATAGTTTATTAGGGTGCTTTTTTCTACTAAGACGGTCTTGAATTAAATTAACTTCGTGAAGTAACATCCTTTTAAGTCGTTCTTCGGTAACGTATCTTTTGTCTTCTTCAATTCCATATATAGCATCAGAAAAATCTTTATCATAGGCACTCATAGCTTTTACTATTGTTCCTGAGGCACCACCAGACCTAAAGAAATTACGAACTGTTTCTTGGCCAGCTCCAATTTCTGCGAAAGTTCCATAGATGTCTGTGTTTAAATTAATTCGAAGTGCTTTACTTTTGGAAGCAAGGACACTACTTATTTTCTGATCTCCTTTTAAAGAAATGGACATTTTAATGAATTTGATGTACAAACAAAGGTACTAAAATTGAATACTATCAGTCAATTTTTTATTTTATTTTTGTAGTATATGAAAATTACTTTTTTAGGTACCGGAACTTCTCAAGGAATCCCTATGATAGCAAATAATGATCCTGTTTGTTTGTCAAATGACTCTAAAGACAAAAGATTGCGATCTTCAGTCATGATTTCCTGGAATAATGTGAATTATATCATTGATTGTGGCCCCGATTTTCGTCAGCAAATGTTACGTGAAAATGTTCAATCCATCCGTGGTGTTTTATTTACACATGAACATGCAGATCATACCGCTGGAATAGATGATTTAAGACCATATACCTATCAGATGGGAGAAGTACCTATATATGCTCAAAAACGTGTTTTAGATAATTTAAAACTTAGATTCTCATATATTTTTCAAACAGAAAACAGATATGCTGGAGCCCCAAAGTTAATTGAAAACATAGTAGGTTCCAATTCTTTTTTACTAGATGGAGTAAAGGTAACTCCCATTGAAATCATGCATGGAAAATTACCTATCACAGCTTATAGATTAGGGGAAATAGCCTATATAACTGATTTGAAAACAATTTCATTTCAAGAAAAAAAGAAGCTTGAGAATCTGGAGATTCTAATTGTAAACGCGTTGAGAATAGAGCAGCATCCCACTCATTTAAATTTAGAAGAAGCGCTGAAGTTTGTAAAAGAGATAAACCCTAAAAGAGCCTACTTCACCCATATAAGTCATAAGCTGGGTTTTCATGCTAATATCCAAAAAAGACTACCAGAAAATATTTTTTTGTCTTACGATGGCCTACAAATTAAGGTTTAGGTTTTACCAGATAAGCTCCGTTCTAAAATATTTATCGGTATAAGGTTTGAATGGTATTTTATAATACGAAATCAATTGTATAACCCTATTTTGTTTCTTAAAACCTGACTTTTTAGTAGTATTAGCAACTGATAAATGAACGATTCCTTTTTTTTGTTTCAAGCTCATTAGACTCACTTTGAGTTCATTAATACTGATTTGTTGATTATTTTTAAAAATCGTCCCCTTTTTGTTTACATATACTTGAATGAATTCCTTTTCTTTAAGAACATTATTTTCTGATGTTCTTTGGAAAGATTGACCTTTAATAGCGTGGGTAAGAAATAAAATAATCAAAAGAGAGAAAAATCGTTTCATTGTCGTGATTTTTTTTAAATATACTTAAAATTATCAAATCATAAACGATTTTGAATCCACTTATTAAAATTAAAAAAGTTTTGAGGATTCACCCCATGCCCAACAGGATATTCTGAATAGACATTTTGTAAACCAAGAGAATTTAAGAATTTGGGAGCCTTTCTGGCCCAATCAACAGGAATTACTTGATCTAGTGAGCCGTGTGATATATAATAATCTGTTTTAAAATTTTGATTGAAATTTTCTGGCAATAATTCTTTATTAACATAACCACTTAAAGCAATTATATGTTGAATAGTATTAGGAAAGTGAAAACTTAAAGCATAGCCCAGAATAGCACCTTGGCTAAATCCTAATAAAAAACTGTTATCTGGACTAGTGTCGAACTTCGATTTAAGCTGATCAATGGTTTGAGCAATTTTATCCATGGATTTTTTTGCCTGAGCTACATCAGAAAATTTATTATGTTCACTATCAAAATTAATGGCATACCATGCGTAGCTATTATAGCCTATTTCATAAGGTGCTCTAATACTAATAATCAATAATTCTTTGGGTAACTCTTCGGCAAAAGAAAACAAATCATTTTCATTACTTCCGTAGCCATGAAGTAAAATTAATAGGGGAGGGTTTTCAATTTTTTGTTTGGGGTGCCTAATAATATGATACAATGTTTCGCTCATATACTAGTTAAGAACTAATTTTTTATTAGAATAGATTCCGTAAACTTTCCCCTTTAACTCTTTGCCAATAAAGGCTGAGTTTTTAGAGGTTGATAGAATATTATTCCTTGAAAAAATATAATTTTCTACTGGATTAAAAAGTGTTAAATTGGCTGTATTATTTGTTTTGATACTTTGTGGTTCTTGCCCAAAAATAGATCTTGGATTTGATGTTAAAGCTTTGATGCTGGTTTCTAAATCTAATACTGAATTAACGGCGCCAAATAAACTCTCGAGTCCAATAGTTCCATCTTTAGCAATGCTAAATTCTAGCTTTTTGTTCTCTATATCGATTGGATGATGATCAGAAGTAATCATATCGATGACTCCGTCTTTTAATCCTTTTAGAAGAGCCTTATTGTCTTGTTTTGTTCGAAGGGGAGGAGATACCTTGGCCTTACTATCAAAAGTCTCTAATTCATCATCTGTCAATATTAGATGATGAGCAGTAACGCTGCAACTAACTTGAAGTCCTTTCTTTTTTGCTTCCTTTATTAATTGAACGGATGTTGCTGTTGATATTGTTGGTATATGAAGTTTTCCTCCAGTGTATTCTAATAAATATAAGTCTCTAACGATTTGCAGGTGTTCAGCCAAAGCTGGTATTCCTTTTAGGCCTAATTTTGTACTATTAACCCCCTCATTTACAACCCCTTCTCCAGCAATTGAGATATTATTTGGAAAACCTATGATTAATCCATCAAAATTTTGAGCATAAAGTAGTGCAATTTTCATTAAATTATCATTAGTTATTGATTTCTCATAGTCTCCAAAAGCTATTGCTCCAGACTGTTGCATATCAAAAAGTTCAGCCATATCAGCTCCTTTACTACCTTGAGTTAATGCTCCAATTGGTAAAAGTTTTGTTGCAGAATTTTTAGCTTTATTAATTAGAAACTCAACAGCTGATTTTGTGTCAATAACCGGATTTGTATTTGAATTTACAGCCACACATGTAAAGCCACTTTTAGAGGCTACTTCTAATCCTTTTTGTATTGTCTCACGTTCTTCATAACCAGGTTCTCCGAATGAAACACTTGTATCAAACCAACCACAAGAAACATGTAAATTATCAAATTTTAAAACTTTATAAGAGGATTTCTCTTGAATAGAGCTTGCAATTTCAGTAATTTTTCCATTGACAATTAGAATATCTTTGATTTGCTTGTGATGTGGACTAGAATCATCAATAATCTTAGCCGATTTTATGAGCGTGGTCATGTTTTGAAGAATTTTAAGATCAAAATTTCCAGCAACAAAGATACAATTGCAATTGTCAAAAACAACTTCCAAAGCCATTGAACTTTATTTTTTT
>CATISV010000214.1 GCA_949541125.1 Flavobacterium sp. SCGC AAA160-P02 | reverse complement strand
TTGAATTGTTTGAACAAATCACTGGAGATCCTTTTTTAAAAGCAACAACAAATGATGTCATAGACAGAATTGAAAAGAATGTTCTTGGTTTTTTGGTGGAACAAAAATCGAAATAATAAAGATTATATTTTGAAGGCATTAACACTAAAAAAAATAAAAGACGAACTAGAGTATCGTTCTTCTAAAGATTTAGTTGAACTATGTCTTCAATTAGCCAAGTTCAAAAAAGAGAATAAAGAATTACTTACCTATCTTCTGTTCGAGGCACATAACGAAGAGATGTATGTTGAAAGTGTAAAAGAATATATGGATACTCTTTTCGAGAAAATGAATACAAAGAGTTTTTTTTACATCAGAAAAACTGTCCGAAAAATATTAAAAATAACAAAAAAATACATACGCTACTCTAAGAAAAAAGAGACTGAAACACAACTCTTACTTCATTTTTGTGACCAATTAAAAAAGATAAGGCCTTCAATTTCAAAAAGCCCGCGCTTGCAAAATATGTATGATAGACAGATAGTAATGATTACAAAAGCAATACAAACCTTGCATGAAGACCTTCAATATGAGTATCAATTAGAATTAGATGATTTGTTAAATGGATAAAAAGCAAAGACCAATGATTCCAGATTTAATAAAAGGTGGAACAAGTGAAATTGAAACTTTTCAAAACAATACTCTTCGTCCTATTATAAAAATGCAACATAATTTACTAATTGCTGTATTTGAAAACTATCTTCAAAAACGTAACATAAAGTTTTTTGATTTTAATTTAAACAAGAAAAAGAACCTAATCAATTCAATGTTTTCTAGAGATGTTTCGTTCAAGAATATTATTATTGGAGCAATTTTAGGACATTTTTCAATGGAGGAGTATCATTTTTATTCTAAACACCCGCATGAAATTAATAAAAGAATAAGTAGGATCGTTCAAAAAAGAATTGAGGACACTTTATTGTAAAACCTATCAAAGATGTTTTACCAAAATACGGAGACTAATTATAGCAATAAGAATTGCTGTTCCGCGTTTCAATTGAATTGCTGAAAAATAACGATTACCGATTCTAACTCCTATAAAACCTCCTAGAAGAACAGCTAGTAAAAGGACTATTGTAAGATTCCAATGCATAGCAAAAGAAGGGTTGAAAGATTGCCCGAGGAAACCACTTATTGAATTAAGTAAGATAAATACACTGGCTGTAGCCGCTATTTTTTTTGGAGAATCCCATCGGATCATATGTAATAATGGCGCTAAAAAGATTCCTCCTCCAATACCAACCATTCCTGAGATAAAACCAATAAGCCCACCGTAACTAGCATTTTTAGAGAAACTCATTGTATGAGTAGCATTATTTTTAGAGATACTTTTTTTTGAAAACCACATTGTAACAGCCGTAAATAAGAGTGTACACCCCAAAAGAATAAAAAAGAAGCTTTCGGTGATTTGTATAGTTCCACCAAGAAAGGCCATAGGAATGCTAAACAAAACTATTGGAAATACTTTATTCCGATTATATAATTTCTGTTTGTAAAAATAAATAACATTTCCCCCTACAACAACGATATTACATAATAAAGAAATGGATCTGATTTGAGTATATGCTATTCCTGTTAAAGCTAAAATTGCAAGATAGCTAGATCCACCTCCAAAACCAACAGATGAATAAAGAACAGCAATCACAAAAAATAATAGTATGATATACCAGTTGTTCATTAGAAGATTTATAACAATATCTAAATCCATTTAGCGAATATAGTTTTATCTTATCATAAGTTACTTAAAATTAGTTATTTTTACCTCATATCAAAACCTAATAATTTTTTCATGAAAACTTATTGGAGAACAAATCTTAAGTACTTATTTATTTTATTATTAATCTGGTTCCTAGTTTCTTTTGGTGCTGGAATTTTGTTTCGAGAAACATTGGATACAGTAAAAATCGGAGGATTTAAATTAGGATTTTGGTTTGCCCAACAAGGCTCCATTTATGTTTTTGTGATCTTAATATTTGTTTATATAAGATTAATGAATACTCTGGATAAGAAATATGGTTTTGATGATGATGAATCTGTAAAAAAAGAATTAGAATGAGTATTCAAATTTGGACGTGGATTTTAGTAGGGATTACTTTTGCTCTCTACATAGGTATTGCCATTTGGTCAAGAGCCTCCTCTACCAAAGAATTCTATGTAGCTGGAGGAGGAGTTTCCCCTTTGGCAAATGGATTGGCAACTGCTGCAGATTGGATGTCTGCGGCATCATTTATATCTATGGCAGGGATAATTTCTTTTGGAGGTTATGATGGTTCTGTTTATTTGATGGGATGGACTGGAGGATATGTTTTACTAGCTTTACTATTGGCTCCTTACTTAAGAAAATTTGGAAAGTTTACGGTCCCAGATTTTATTGGAGATCGATACTATTCCAATACAGCTAGGGCAGTTGCTGTTTTATGCGCATTATTGGTTTCTTTCACTTATGTAGCCGGACAAATGAGAGGAGTTGGATTGGTGTTTTCTAGATTTTTAGAGGTCGATATCAATACAGGAGTTATTATCGGTATGTTTATCGTATTGTTTTATGCCGTATTAGGTGGAATGAAAGGAATCACATATACCCAAGTTGCACAGTATTGTGTCTTGATTTTTGCTTTTATGGTACCAGCTATTTTTATTTCCATTCAGATGACCAATAATCCGATTCCACAATTAGGATTTGGAGGAGCTGATGCTGAAGGGGTTTATTTATTAGATAAATTAGATGGCTTACATCGAGAATTAGGTTTTGCCGAATATACTTCAGGAAGTAAATCGACATTGGATATCTTTTTTATCACTGCTGCCTTGATGGTAGGAACTGCTGGCTTACCTCATGTCATTGTAAGATTTTTTACTGTTAAAAAAGTTGCAGATGCCAGAAAATCAGCAGGATGGGCATTGTTATTCATTTCGATTCTTTATACAACCGCACCAGCAATTGCTGTTTTTTCAAGAACAAACTTGATTGAAACTGTCAGTAATCAAGAATATGCAAAGGTTCCAGATTGGTTTACAAAATGGGAATCAACAGGTTTGATAGCTTGGATTGATAAAAATAATGATGGAAAAATACAATATATAAAAGGAAATGCCATTGATGGTAAAAAACCAATTTTTGTTGGTGACACAAGAGGAACCCACGGGCAAAGATTAGTTATCAATGCCAGCGACTCTAAAAATGAACTTTTTGCTGATAGAGATATTATGGTACTTGCAAATCCAGAGATTGCAAAACTTCCAAACTGGGTGATTGCTCTAGTAGCTGCGGGAGGATTAGCAGCTGCATTATCGACAGCAGCAGGACTTTTATTGGTAATTTCTTCATCAGTTTCACATGATTTGATTAAGAAAATTATCAAGCCTACAATTTCTGAAAAAGGAGAACTCATTGCTGCTAGATTGTCTGCAGTTGGAGCGGTTGTTATAGCAGGTTATTTTGGAATTAATCCGCCAGATTTTGTTGCAGCTACTGTTGCACTTGCCTTTGGATTGGCTGCAGCATCATTTTTTCCAGCAATTGTATTAGGAATTTTTAGTAAAGAAATGAATAGAGAAGGAGCGATTTCTGGAATGGTTGTAGGAATTTTATTGATGCTTTTTTATATGACCAAATTCAAGTTTGGTTGGTTTGGAGGTGGTACAAATAATGATTGGTGGTTTGGAATTTCACCAGAAGGTTTTGGAACTTTAGCCATGCTTGTTAATTTTATTATTTCAATCACAGTCTCAAAATTTAGTTCATTACCACCAAAAGAAGTGCAAGAAATTGTTGAAAATATTCGGATTCCGAGTGGAGCAAACAAAGCTCATAATCATTAAATAGTATATGATGTCATTAAAAATAAATTCTTTAGAGAACTATCAAGAAGTTTATCAACGTAGTATTGAAAACCCTTCTCTTTTTTGGAATGAAATTGCTGAAAATTTTGTATGGAAAAAGAAATGGAAAAAGACTTTAGAATATGATTGGTCTATTCCAGAAACTAAATGGTTTTTAGAAGGTAAATTAAATATAACAGAAAACTGCTTAGATCGTCATCTAGAATTAAAAGGCGATCAAACAGCCATTATTTGGGAGCCTAACAACCCAGAGGAAGAAGCTGAACATATTTCTTACAAACAACTTCATCGTCGGGTTTGTTCCTTTGCCAATGTTCTGAAAAACAACGGAGTTGTCAAAGGAGATCGGATATGCATTTACATGCCTATGGTATCCGAAATAGCAATTGCTGTTCTAGCTTGTGCAAGAATAGGGGCAATTCATTCAGTGGTTTTTGCAGGATTTTCTTCTACAGCATTAGCAGCAAGAATCAATGATGCTCAATGCAAAGTATTGTTGACAGCAGATGGAGGGTTTAGAGGGGCTAAAATAACTCCATTGAAAGAAATTGCTGATGAGGCTTTAAAAACATGTCCTTCCATTAAAAAATCAATAGTATTACAAAGAACGAAACAATCAATTTCATGGAATTCAAATCTAGATGTTTGGTGGCATGAAGAATTAGATAAAGTAGATGACCATTGTCCAGCTGAGGTAATGGATGCTGAAGATAAGTTGTTTATTTTATACACTTCTGGATCTACTGGAAATCCAAAAGGAATGGTTCATACCTGTGGAGGATATATGGTATATGCCACCTACTCATTTTTAAATGTTTTCCAATATACTGAAGGAGATGTTTATTGGTGTACTGCTGATATTGGTTGGATTACTGGCCATAGTTATATATTATATGGTCCCTTAGCTTCAGGGGCAACAACTGTGATGTTTGAGGGAGTACCAAGTTATCCAGATTTTGGTCGATTTTGGGAAGTTTGTGAAAAACACAAAGTGAATCAATTTTATACAGCACCTACGGCGATAAGAGCCCTAGCAAAACACTCTTTGTCATTTGTAAATGCATACGATTTGAGCAATTTAAAAGTTTTAGGAACTGTAGGAGAACCCATCAATGAGGAAGCTTGGCATTGGTACAATGAAAATATTGGAAAGAAAAAATGCCCTATCGTTGATACCTGGTGGCAAACAGAAACTGGTGGAATGATGATTTCCTCACTGGCCAATGTGACAAAAGACAAACCAACATTTGCGACAGTTCCGTTACCAGGAATTCAGCCTGTTTTATTGAATACAGAAGGGCAAGAAATTTCAGAAACAAAAGCAGAAGGAATTTTAGCCATTAAGCATCCATGGCCTTCCTTAGCAAGAACGATATACGGAGATCATAAACGCTATAAAAATGTTTATTTTTCTGCTTATGCAAATTATTATTTTCCAGGAGACGGTGCTTTAAGAGATAAAGACGGTAATTATAGAATTACTGGAAGAGTAGACGATGTTGTTATTGTTTCTGGACATAATTTAGGTACAGCTCCCATAGAAAATGCCATCAACGAACATGATTTGGTTATAGAAAGTGCTATTGTTGGATTTCCTGATGATATCAAAGGAAATGCCTTGTACGCATATGTAATCCTTTACGATGAAAATCAAGCTTCAGAAGATCTTGTCAAAGAAATTAACCAATTAATTTCAAAAAAAATTGGACCAATAGCGAAATGCGATAAAATTCAATTTGTTTCTGGGTTGCCAAAAACTAGAAGTGGAAAAATAATGAGAAGAATCTTACGTAAAATTGCCTCTAATGACATTTCGAATCTTGGAGACGTATCCACTTTATTAAACCCTTTAATAGTTGAAGAAATTATCAAAAATAGGCACTAGTCTTTTTGAGATATTTCTAGCACAGTAATTTTGAGATTTCTTTATATACAAAATCATAATACTTATGAATATTTGGAACCATATAATTTCCATGTTTAGAGGAATTTTTTAATATACCAAGCTTAAAAAGTTTAATGGCATCAACCTCACTTATTTGTCTACTGAGTTCAGATAGTGGAGTTGCCAACCTACAAGCAAAAATATGTTTAAATTCGCAATCCAGTATCCCATTAGGGTGTGCAATTTTATGTTGTCGTATTCCTATCTTAATTAGCTCATTTTTTGATATTTTAAGACCTATTTCTTCACCAACCTCCCTAATGGCAGCATTTTTAATATTTTCTCCAGCAGCTATATGACCAGCAACAGAAACGTCCCAAAGGTTTGGAAATACCTTTTTCGTTGACGCTCTTTTTTGAAGTAATATTTGTTGGTTTTTAGTGTAAAACCATACATGAGTCGTGGCGTGGTATAAACCTTTTTTGTGTGCTACAGATTTTAAACAAGATTCTCCTGTAAAATTTCCATCAGAATCTAGTATATCTATCAGTTCGTCCATAAAAAATCAGACATGATTTTTTTGTTATTCAAAATAAGAAAATGTATCTCCTTCTTTAATTTTGAGTAAGCTCTCATAGATCAGTTTTATTACATTTTCGACATCACTTTTGTGGACCATTTCAACAGTGGTATGCATATAGCGTAAGGGTAATGAAATTAGAGCAGAAGCAACCCCACCATTGCTGTAAGCAAAGGCATCTGTATCTGTTCCTGTGGCTCTGGATAATGCAGAGCGTTGAAATGGAATATTATTTTCTTCAGCAGTTTTAGTAATTAAATCTCTAAGTTTTTGTTGTACAGCCGGAGCGTATGCAATAACAGGTCCATTTCCGTTTTTTATAGCTCCTTCTTTCTTTTGATCAATCATTGGTGTAGTGGTATCATGGGTAACATCAGTTACAATAGCCACATTTGGTTTAATGGTTTGCGTAATCATTTCTGCACCTCGTAAACCAATTTCTTCTTGAACAGAATTCGTTATGTATAATCCAAAAGGAAGTTCTTTTTTATTTTCATGCAATAATCTAGCAACTTCGGCAATCATAAAACCACCCATTCTATTGTCTAAAGCTCTACATACAAAATTTGATTCATTCAAGATATGAAATTCATCTGGATAGGTAATTACGCAGCCAACATGAACTCCTAATTTTTCTACCTCATCTTTGCTTTTACAACCACAATCAATAAAGATATTCTCAGGTTTAGGGGCTTCTTCTTTTGCCTTTATTCTTGTATGGATAGCAGGCCATCCAAAAACCCCTTTAACTATCCCATTTTTTGTATGGATATTAACAACCTTACTAGGAGCAATTTGATGGTCACTTCCTCCATTTCTAATCACATAAATCAATCCATTATCGGAGATATAATTTACATACCATGAAATTTCGTCCGCATGTCCTTCAATGACCACCTTATAAGTAGCTTCTGGATTAATAACGGCAACAGCACTACCATAGGTATCTGTAATAAACTCGTCTACATAAGGTTTTAAATAGTTCATCCATATTTTCTGACCTTCCCATTCATAACCAGTAGGAGCAGCATTATTTAAATACGTTTCTAAAAAGGTAATTGATTTTTTATTTAATATCGATTTTTTTGCCATTATGATTTTCTCTTTTTTGTAAAAATAATAGGATTTTTATTGTTTTAATAAACTTCCTGTTTTTTTTTTAAACTTATTTGTAACAAATAGTGATTATGAAATACTTATATTGCAATTTAAAATAGATTAAAAACCAAATTTTAAAATGAAACTAATCATTACTAATTTAACAAAAACCTATAAAAACGGAGTCAAAGCAATTGATAATTTGAGTATTGAAATTGGCACAGGAATGTTTGGCCTATTAGGTCCAAACGGAGCAGGGAAGTCTTCATTGATGAGAACAATTGCGACCTTACAAACACCAGATTCGGGATCCATTACCTTTGGAGATATTAATGTCCTTGAAGATAATATGTCTTTGCGAAAAATCCTAGGATATTTGCCTCAGTTTTTTGGAGTATATCCAAAAATGTCTGCTGAAGATTTGTTAGATTATTTTGCAACATTAAAAGGAATTTCAAATAAAAATGAGAGAAAAAAGCTGGTAAAAGAAGTATTGGAAATTACCAATTTGTATGATGTTAGACGCAAATATGTTGCTGGCTATTCTGGTGGTATGAAACAACGTTTTGGTATAGCACAATTACTTTTGAATAAACCAAAGTTAATTATTGTAGATGAGCCCACAGCTGGTTTGGATCCTGCAGAAAGAAATAGATTTTTAAATGTTTTAAGGGAAGTTGGAACCAATTGTACTGTAATTTTCTCTACACATATTGTTGAAGATGTAAAGGAATTATGCAATGAAATGGCTATTTTAAATGGAGGTAAAATATTAAAACACACAACACCCTTAGAAGCTACAAAAGCAATAGAAGGAACAATTTGGACAAAGATTGTATCTAGAGATGAATTAGATGAAGCAGAAAACAAATTCAATATTTTGTCCTCTAATTACAATCAAGATAACAGCTTAAACATTAGAGTTCATGCTTCAGAAAATCCAGGAGATGGTTTTGAGCAAGTTTCACCACAATTAGATGATGTATATTTTATTGCATTAAAAGAAGATGAAACAGAATTGGTTTAAAACTTAAATTTTAAAAAGGCAATGTTGAAATACTACCAATCTGAAAGTATATGCAACTTAACATCTAATTATCAAAAATTATGTTCTTAACAATATTTATACAAGAATTAACATACTGGTTTAAGAAACCAGCTTTTTATATTTATTTGACAATATTTTTCATCATTTCATTATTTTTATCAGCAAGTTCCGCAGGAATTTTTGATTCTATCACAGTAACAACTGGTTCTGCATCAATTGTTAATTCACCTTTAGCAATAGCAGCGTTGTTTAATGCAATGTCTATTTTAATTTTTTTTCTCTTTCCATCCATTGTTGGAGTTTCTGTCTATAGAGATTATAAGAGTGAAATGCATACCATTTTATATTCGTATCCGTTTACAAAGGCAAATTATTTATTTGCTAAATTTTTAAGCTCAATTTTCATAGTAACTTTAATCGTGTTAACCATCGGAATCGCACTATTCATTGGTTTTAGGATGCCAGGAACAAACGCAGAGATTGTTGGGGTGTTCGATTTTACATCGTATTTCAATACCTATATCGTGTATATCTTGCCAAATATTTTATTGTTTGGTGCTATTGTTTTTGGTGTCGTCACTTTTACAAGAAACATAGCTGCAGGTTTTATTGTGGTTATTCTCTTGTTGTTTGTGCAGGGATTAATGGAAAGTTTATTGTCCGACCCGGAGAATAGATATATCGCTGCAATTGTAGATCCGTTTGGAGCAGCAGCATCTAATTATTATACCCGCTATTGGACACTTTCTGAGCAAAATGAATTGCATTTGCCAATAAAGGGAGTTGTTTTGTATAATCGTTTATTATGGTTGGGAATTGCTACATTTATTTTTGGTTTGGTCTATAAAATGTTTTCTTTTAGTCAAAATGCAATTTCGTTTTCATGGAGAAATAGAAAATCAGAAAGTAAAATAAAATCTAACTATGGAAGAATTACTCGAATTAATTTATCAAAAGTAACCTACGACTATTCATTGATACAAAACTTAAAAAACACTTGGAAACTTTCTAATATCGATTTTATATATATTATTAAAAGTTGGCCTTTTATCAGCATTGTTTTAGTAGGGTTGATGATTGTTCTAATAGCCCTAACGGAAGTGGGTAACTTGTTTGGTACAGCAACACTTCCTGTAACATGGAAAATGCTTAATCAGGGGGGGGCGTTTACAGTAGCAATTAATATTTGTACATTTTTATACGCAGGAATGTTAATTCATAGAGCTAGAATTGCACGTACAAATCATCTTATAGATGTAACTCCAATTCCAAACTGGTCCTTATTACTATCTAAATTGATTGCATTAATAAAAATGCAGATAGTATTACTATCTGTGATTATGGTTGCTGGAATTATTTTTCAAACGTATAATGGATTTTATAGTTTTGAACTAGGACATTATATAGAGGAGCTTTTCGGATTAAGTTTGATTAATTATATTGTTTGGGCATTGTTAGCATTATTTGTTCAAACCATAATTAGAAACCCATATGTAGGTTTATTTGTGCTAATCGTGTTATCTATTGGAATTCCTCTATTGACTCTTGCTGGAGTAGAGCAATCAATTTTTAAATACAACGAAGGTCCAGGATTTGATTATTCTGATATGAATGGTTACGGAGCGACTCTAGGGCGGTATTTTTATTACAAAATTTACTGGCTTTTTTGTGGGATTATGCTACTAATTACTGCGGCTTTGTTTTGGGTCCGTGGAATTCCCTTTTCGTTTAAAGAACGTTTTTCAATTGCTAAAAGTCGATTTAAAGGAGTCACTATTGCCGCTTTTTTTGTGTCATTCACTGTATTTTTCTCTCTAGGGTTTACTGTTTTCAAGGTCAATAATATAGACAATGTGAGAAGGTCATCAAAAGATAGAGAGCAGAGCAGAGTAGATTGGGAAAAATCGTATAAGAAATTTGAAAAATATGCACAGCCAAGAATTGTTTCGGTAAATGCAGATATGAATATTTTTCCTAAGAAAAGAAACTTCGAAGCTTCTGCAACTATTACAATGGTAAATAAGACTAATATTGCAATAGATAGTATTTTTTTAAATCATAACGGATACCCAAGTACTTTTGAGTTTAGTCTTCCGAACAGTTTGGTGTTAGAAGACACAATTCAAAATTTTGATATTTATAAGTTCGATAAAAAAATTGAACCAGGTGATAGCTTGACATTATCTGTCACTATTCATAATAAAAAAAACACCTTGTTAAGAAACAATTCTCGAGTTATAGCTAATGGAACTTTTATCAATAGCGATATTTTTCCATCCTTAGGCTATAGTGACCAACCAGAATTAAGGGATAATCAGACTCGTAAGAAATTTGGTTTAGGTGAAAATGATTTAAAACCAGCCCCATCTGATTCTACAGCTTTGGGTAACACCTATATCTCTAAAGATTCGGATTGGATCGATTTTGAAGCAACTGTTTCTACATCAGAAGATCAAATTGCTATAGCACCTGGATATTTACAAAAAGAATGGGTGAAAGATGGTAGAAGATACTTTCATTATAAAATGGACAGCAAAATATTAAACTTTTATGCATTTAACTCTGCCAGATATGAAGTAAAGAAAGAGATTTGGAAAGGGATTAGTTTAGAAATCTACTATCACAAAGGACACGATTATAATTTAGATCGAATGATGAAAGGAATGAAAGCCTCCTTAGAGTATAATTCGAAGTATTTTAGCCCTTTTCAGCACAAACAATTACGAATCATTGAATTTCCAAGGACAAGTGGAGGTTTTGCGCAATCGTTTCCAAATACAATTCCGTTTTCAGAAGCCATTGGTTTTATTGCAGACGTAGACGATTCTGAAGAGGGAGGTGTAGATTATCCTTTTGCTGTAACTGTTCATGAAGTTGCACATCAATGGTGGGCACATCAAGTAATTGGAGCAGATGTTTTAGGAGCAACAATGCTATCAGAAAGTTTATCAGAATATGTCTCCTTAAAAGTCTTAGAACACCAGCAAGGCAAATCGAAAATGCGTAAGTTTTTAAAGAAAGCATTAGATGATTATTTAACGCAAAGAACTTTTGAGCGAAAAAGAGAAAAACCATTAATGTATAATGATGGACAAGGTTATATTCATTATCAAAAAGGATCTTTGGTGTTCTATGCTTTGAGTGATTATATAGGTGAGGAGAAATTAAACGATGCATTAAAACAATATGTAGAAAAAGTTAAATTTCAGGAACCACCGTATACAACCTCCGTAGATATGGTAAATTATATTAAAAATGTGACACCAGATTCCTTACAATATGTTATTAAAGACATGTTTGAAACCATAACTTTGTATAAAAACAGAGTTATAAACGTTAAATCGACTGATTTAGAAAACGGAAAGTACAAAGTAGATATTGAATTTGAGGTTTCTAAATATAGAAATGATGAAAAAGGAAAGAAATTTTATGGAGAAAAAGTAGGAGATACATTATCATACAAGACAGATGAAATGAAGCGACCTATTTTATCTGTGCCTTTGCAAGACTATATAGATATTGGTATTTTTACTGAAGAGGAAGTTGATGGAGAAAGGAAAGAGATAGAATTGTATCTAAAGAAGCATAAAATTACTTCCATACACAACAAGATTTCGATTATAGTTGATGCGAAACCTACTGAGGTGGGTATAGATCCTTATAACAAATTGATTGATACGAAATCAGATGATAATAGAAGAAGACTGTAATTTCTAATGTTTTTAAAATACGAAACTCACAAAGAAATGCTTTGTGGGTTTTTTTTATGAATTTTTACGTTTAGTTATTTTTTCATGCTTCTTAAATTGTAATATCTTTGAAACCTTATTTTACGATGTTGTTAAAAAAAATTATATACCTAAATATTGCATTATTTTCTGCGCTATCTTATTGTCAAATAAAAGATTCAATACCTTTAGAATTAGAAGATTATATTTTGATAAAAACGGGGGATACATTAACCATAAACTTAGAAGAATTTTCAGTACTTCCTAAACTTAATTTTGATTCGCAGACAGATGCACGTTATTACTATTGGTTTCGAAGAAAAGTATATAAAGCTTACCCCTTTGCAACCATAGCATCAAAAAGATTAGATTCTTTAAATGCTAGATTAGATAGAATAAATACAAAACGAGCTAAAAGGCGTTATACAAAACAAGCTCAAAGATATCTTGAAGGTGAGTTTACAGACCAATTGAAAAAGATGACAAGGACTGAAGGAAGAATATTAATCAAGTTAATTCATCGACAAACAGGAAGAACAGCTTTTGATAATATAAAAACCTTAAGAAGTGGTTGGAAAGCTTTTTGGTACAATACCACAGCCAATTTGTTTAAACTATCTCTGAAAAGTGAATATCATCCAGAGTCAATGAATGAGGATTATTTGATAGAATATGTCCTTCAAAGAGCTTTTATTGATGAGAAGTTAGTATTTCAAAAATCTAAACTGCCTTTTGATTTCCCCACAATAGCTTTTTCTAAAAAAGGAAAAGTAGATGTAGAAGAGTATAAAAAAATGTTTGCAAAGAAAAAAATAAGGACTTTTAAAAAGAAAAATTAAAGTAAATATCATGGTATTAGGCTTTTATAAGTTAAGCCTATTTTTCTCCTAACTTATTTAAATAAGCTCTCAAGTTGTTTTATGTTATTTTTATGGTTTAATTACATGTATTTATTTTTTTATAAACACAAAAAATAGAGTAAAAAAAACATATTTTTTCTTGTTGAATAGAAAATAGTTTTTACATTTGCAGGCGCTTAATAAAATACAGCGGCAGTAATCGATTTTTTCGAATCTATTACAGATATGATTACTAGGTTCTAATTACATGTATTTATTTTTTCATAAACACAAAAAATAAAGTAAAAAAAAACATATTTTTTCTTGTTGAATAGAAAATAGTTTTTACATTTGCACGCGCTTAATAAAATAAGCGATAGTAATCGATTTTTTGGAATGTATTACGGCATCGTAATCCAGTTAGTTCAATTCTAACAAATCGTCAATATTATTTAATCAAATTTTGGTTTCAAAACCATTAAAAATTAGATTAGATTCGTTCATTGAAAATATTGAAATTGACAGCGTAAACAAAGAGTAAGATAACCATGTTTAACTTCGTTAAACAAATTCTTTTGAAACTCATTCATATATATTATTTAAGATATACAATGAAGAGTTTGATCCTGGCTCAGGATGAACGCTAGCGGCAGGCTTAACACATGCAAGTCGAGGGGTAACAGGAGTGCTTGCACTCGCTGACGACCGGCGCACGGGTGCGTAACGCGTATAGAACCTACCTTTTACTGAGGGATAGCCTTTAGAAATGAAGATTAATACCTCATGGTATTGTAAACTGGCATCGGTTTATAATTAAAGATTTATTGGTAAAAGATGGCTATGCGTCTTATTAGCTAGATGGTAAGGTAACGGCTTACCATGACATCGATAGGTAGGGGTCCTGAGAGGGAGATCCCCCACACTGGTACTGAGACACGGACCAGACTCCTACGGGAGGCAGCAGTGAGGAATAT
>CATISV010000213.1 GCA_949541125.1 Flavobacterium sp. SCGC AAA160-P02 | reverse complement strand
TCTTTACCAGAGATAATGCGCTTTGCTATAAATAATTCGTAATTCAATTCTATAATGTTAACTGCGCGTAAAAATACATATTTATTTATTGTTTTATTGATGTGTATATCAATAGTTTCATGTGCCCAAACATCAAAAAAATTGTCAATCATACGTACTGGAGCAGATCAAACAAACTTATACATCGCTAAATTAAAAGGAAAAAAAATTGCTATTGTCGCCAATCAAACTTCTGTAATTTCAAACGGAGTAAACTTTATACATTTGGTTGATAGTCTATTTTCTTTAGATATAAATATAAAAAAAGTATTCGCCCCAGAACATGGATTTAGAGGAACAAAAGATGCCGGTGAATATGTACAAGATGGTATTGATACCAAAACCAATCTTCCTATAATATCCTTGTATGGGAAAAATAAGAAGCCTAGTAAATCACAGTTGAAAGGAATTGACTTAGTTATTTTTGATATTCAGGATGTGGGTACACGATTTTACACATATATCTCTACACTACATTATGTTATGGAAGCTTGCTCCGAATCTAGTATTCCTTTGATTGTGTTAGACAGACCCAATCCTAACGGTCACTATATTGATGGGCCTATTTTGGAACCAGAATATCAAAGTTTTGTGGGAATGCATCCAGTTCCAGTTGTTTATGGAATGACTATTGGCGAATATGCAAAAATGATTAATGGTGAAAACTGGTTAAAAAATGGAGTACAAGCAAAACTAACAGTGATTCCATTAAAAAATTACACCCACAATTCTGAATATATTCTACCGATAAAACCTTCACCAAACTTACCTAATACCAAAGCCATTAATCTGTACCCTAGCCTCTGTTTTTTTGAGGGTACCAATGTAAGTGTAGGACGAGGTACAAATAACCAATTTCAAATGTATGGTTCTCCTTTTTTAGATATTAAAAGTAATTTTTCATTTACCCCAACACCAAATGAAGGTTCAAAAAACCCAAAACATGCCTATACAATTTGTTATGGGGAAGATTTAAGAGGGACTAAAAAATTAGATATCCTAGATCTATCTTGGCTGATAAAAGCTAAAAAACAAAATAAAACAAAGATTTTCTTCAATTCATTTTTTACAAAATTGGCAGGAACCACAAAACTTCAATCACAAATTGAGGATAAGGTTCCTTTGAAAGATATAAAATTGTCTTGGCACAAGGACTTAGAATTATTTAAAAGGATGAGAGCTAAGTATTTGATTTATGAATGATGATAACCAGCTAAGATTATAATTCATCCAAGTTCGTGGGTTTTTTGTACTTCTGAAAGGGCTGTTTTAGTAACTCTCTTAAATCACTATTGATTTTTTCATCAGGAAAAGTATCGACTCCATACACAATTTTTTCTCTATCTAAATGAGAAAAAGTTCCTAGTAAACGATCCCAAATAGAAAATATATTGCCATAATTAGAGTCTGTATATGGTAATAAATGGTGATGATGTACTTTGTGCATATCTGGAGATACAATGATAAAACTCAATAATTTATCCAATCGTTTTGAAATTTTAATATTTGCATGTGTAAACTGGGTAAATATCAAAGACATCGATTGGTAGATCATGACAATTGCAATAGGTGTACCAACAATAAATACACCAAATAAGGTAAAAGCAAAACGAATAATACTTTCTAAAGGGTGATGTCTATTGGCTGTGGTAGTATCAACTTTATGATCGGAATGATGGACCAAATGAATCATCCACAATGGCTTAATCTTATGTTCTGTATAATGAGCCAAATAGGCACCAAAAAAATCTAAGAATAATACACCAAGTAAAATATACAACCATAGTGACATTTCTGGTAGCCAATTAATAATACCAAAGTCATTAAATTGAACCCAATCAGCCGTTTTTAATAATAGAAATGCTAATGAAAAATTGATAAGAATAGTTGTTGCTGTAAAAAACAAATTAGGAAGGGCATGCTTCCATTTTTTATAATTGAAATTAAATAAAGGCAATGCACCTTCTAAAAGCCAAAAAAAGGTGATTCCTCCAATGAGAAGTATGCTTCTATGGGAGGAGGGAATGGTTTCAAAATAAGTAAAAATTACTTCCAAGCTAACTATATTATGTTACTAAAATACAGAAAGTTTACCAAATATATTTTTTTTGAAATTACGTTGGTTTAAGTCAGACTAAAAATAATTGGATTTCACAAAATTATTCTGTAACCATCTTAAGCAAAAACATCTTCTTTAGTCTCTATTTTTTACCAAGTCTTTTAAAGCATAATAGGCTGGTTTTTTCTTGAAGTTTCGATCAAAAAGTAGTGGATAGTCTGTTCGACCAATCATCGGAAGATAATTACGCCAGGAGTTTCCATCCCAAACTCCCCAAAAAGTTACACGCTCTATATTATCACTATATTTTAAGAATAAACTAAACATATTTTTATAACGCTTCGCTTGTTTTTGTAATACTTTTTTAGGAACTGTATTGGGATAAGGATTGTATTTAGCTGCTAAATCATATCGGTCTTCTACACTAGCTCCTTTATGTTTCCAAGCATTTGGAAGAACACTCATATCCATTTCTGTAATATGTAATGGTATTTTTGCATCAGCACATTTCTTCAACCAATAGTTAACTTGATATAATGCTGGATGCTGCATAAACATATGCCCTTGAGAACCTATACCGTGAATCGGAACCCCTCTTGACTGAAGATTCTTTACCATATCCACAATAAAATCAATTTTCTCTTTTTGATACATATTATAATCATTGTATAGAAGTTTACACTCTGGATCTGCTTTGTGAGCTGCTCTGTATGCTATTTCAATATAATCATCGCCAATAAT
>CATISV010000212.1 GCA_949541125.1 Flavobacterium sp. SCGC AAA160-P02 | reverse complement strand
GGCCTTAGCGAAAGACTAAGCCAATTCTCCTCTATGAGGTTGTAAAGCATCTCTAAAGACCTTCATATCAGACTCATTTACAGTTATAAATGCACAGTACAGCATAGGATTCCTTTCTTGAATATCAATTTCATAAAAGTGTAGGTTTTCTTTGATGGAAAATTCTTTTAGGTGTCTAGCGTGGTGTCTAGCTGTTTCCATTGCATCCAATCCTCTGAAATCCCAGATTAATTTTATTTTACGCATCAGGCTCCAAAGATAAATAATTCTATCTTTGTATAAATTTTTAAACGTATTGGATACACAGTATTTTATACCTAAATCTCTTGAAAATAAACCAGGTAATTTTTCATACACATGGAAAGCACCTAGCAATATTGCGTTGGTTAAATATTGGGGTAAAATTACTCCTCAAATTCCAAAGAATACGTCAATTAGTTTTACACTAAAGCATAGCCATACCATAACAACAATTGATTTTTCTCTGAAAGATCCTAACGAACTTGTTATGGAATCTGAAAATAACCATATAGAGTTCGAATTACTTTTTGAAGGAAAAAAGAAAGATGCTTTTAAACCCAAGATTGCAATTTTTTTTGATAGAATTAAAGAGTACTGTCCCTATATAGTTGATTATAAAATGCTTATTCATTCAAAAAACTCTTTTCCTCATAGCAGTGGAATTGCCTCCTCAGCTAGTGGAATGAGTGCTATTGCTATGTGTTTAATGAGCCTTGAAAAAACATTAAGTAAAGAAGAATTAAGTGATGCATTTATCAATAAAAAAGCATCTTTTTTGGCTCGTTTAGGTTCTGGTAGTGCTTGTCGAAGCATTGAGGGACCCATCGTGGTTTGGGGATATCATAAAGAAATTGAAGGTAGTTCAGATTTATATGGAACACTATTTCCTTATAAAGTTCACAAAGTTTTTCAAAACTATCAAGATACAATCTTATTGGTTGATAAGGGTGAAAAGCAAGTGAGTAGTTCTGTTGGACACGATTTGATGCATCATCACCCTTTTGCTGAACAAAGGTTTATTCAAGCAAATCAGAACGTAAAAAAAATGACCTCCATATTTAAAAATGGAGAAATTGACCAATTTATTAATGTTGTAGAAAGTGAAGCGCTCAGTCTACATGCAATGATGTTAACAAGCAATCCTTATTTCATATTGATGAAACCCAATACCTTAGAGATTATCAATGCAATTTGGGCGTATAGAAAAGAAACTGGTAGTAAGATTTGCTTTACTTTAGATGCTGGTGCCAATGTTCATGTATTATATCCCGAAATTGAATCAAAGAAAGTCCTCCAATTTATCGATCATGAGCTGTCTAAGTTCTGTCAAAAAAAACAGTATATTTGTGATACCATTAGTTATGGAACCCAAAAATTATAAGTTATAAATGAGTATCTTTACCTCTAAAACTAGGCTTTTTATCACGCTTTTTTTTGTTGCATTTTTTCATCTTTCTTTTGCCCAAGAAGTTGTCTGGTTAGATGAAAACCACAATCAAACAACAGAATCAAACGGAATATATTACAGACCTATTACAAAAAAAATTAGGGGAGGATATTTCAATATAAATGACTACTATAAAAGTGGTAGTTTGTACAGAACAGGAAAAGCGGCATCAATGACCGTAAACAAAGAAATGTTTAAAGGATTTGTGACTTATTTTTACAAAGATGAATCTTTGTCAAAAGAAGAAAAATATAAAAACGGTCTTCTTGATGGCCCTTACAGAGAATATTATCCAACAGGAGAATTAAAAGTTGATGGAGTATACCACAAAGGGATCAAAGATAGAGTCTGGAAAATATATTACAAAACAGGAAAAATAAAAACTAAAGGGAAGTATAGAAATGGAGAAAAAGTAGGTGAATGGACTACATTTTACAGAGATGTTTATTACCCTTATAACGATTAATTTTATTGTATATACACAGCTTATAAATCATTTATGAAAGGACCTTTATTTTACGCTAAAATTTTACTTTTCGGAGAGTATGGTATTATAAAAGATTCCAAGGGACTTACCATCCCCTATAATTCTTTTCAAGGAGCCTTAAAATCTGATACCAATCTCACCCAAGAAGCAAAACAATCAAATAAAAGCCTGTTTAAATTCTATAATTATCTAAAAAACTTGTCAACTGATCTAGTCTCTTTTGATCTAGAATCTATAGAAGAGGATATCAACAATGGGATGTATTTTGACTCCTCGATTCCTCAAGGGTATGGAGTTGG
>CATISV010000211.1 GCA_949541125.1 Flavobacterium sp. SCGC AAA160-P02 | reverse complement strand
CAAGAAAGAATTAGCACAAATTATTATCGCTGCTTGCCATCAATTTGAAATTCAAACTGTTGTGATTTCTCCTGGCTCTAGAAATGCTCCTTTAACTATTGGTTTCACAAACCATGTAGATTTTAAAACCTTGAGCATTGTAGATGAGCGATGTGCTGCTTTTTTTGCTTTAGGAATTGCGCAGAAAACGCAAAAACCAGTGGCAGTAGTTTGTACTTCTGGATCTGCATTATTAAATTATTATCCAGCGGTAGCAGAAGCCTATTACAGCCAAATACCGTTAGTTGTCATTTCCGCAGATAGACCTGCACATTTAATCGACATAGGAGACGGACAAACGATACGGCAAGAAAATATATTTCAAAATCATATTTTATATAGTGCAAATCTAAGAGAAAACGATTCACAAAGGACTGTAAAATCTCTATCAACAGCATTTTCATTATTAAGAAATGTAAAAGGACCTATTCATATCAATGCTCCATTTGATGAACCTTTGTATGAAACTGTTGAGTTGATGAGTGATTTTCAGTTTTCCATTGAAGCATCTCATACTATTAAAACAATTAATTATGAATCTCTTGCAAGCCAATGGAATACTTCAAAGAAGAAAATGATTTTAGTTGGTGTACATAGTCCTTGCAACGAATTAGATATTTTATTAGATAAAGTTGCAGACGATCCATCGGTTTTGGTATTCACAGAAACAACATCTAATCTTCATAATCAAAGATTTGTAAATTCTATAGACAATCTAATTTTTAATTTAACAGACAAACAGTTTAGATTACTTAAACCGGATATTCTTCTGACATTTGGAGGAATGATTGTCTCAAAAAAAATTAAAAAGTTTCTTCGTGACTACCCACCAAA
The DNA here is from genome assembly GCA_949541125.1 of Flavobacterium sp. SCGC AAA160-P02. Lineage (GTDB taxonomy): Bacteria > Bacteroidota > Bacteroidia > Flavobacteriales > Flavobacteriaceae > Polaribacter. Next base: position 7,174 of record CATISV010000211.1, on the reverse strand, counting down.
AGAACATTGGCATGTTAATGAATTAAGAGCTTTTGATACCTACCATGTATTGAGTAAACACCTTAAAGTAGATAGCCTATCTTTTTTTGATAAATTCTGTAAACTAGTGAAATATGATGTTGAAAGTAATTACGAATCTCATTGGACAAATTATAAAAAAATTACTAGAGAAAAACATAATAAATATTTAGAAAGGGCTCCTTTTTCAGACTTAAAAGTATTTCAAAAAGTTTTAGAGATGATTCCAAATTATTCAGAAGTCCAGTTTAGTAATAGTGCTATTATTCGCTATTCACAACTATTTCTTATGGATAAAACTATTACTGTATCTTGTAATCGTGGAACTAGTGGTATTGATGGGAGTACAAGCACTGCAATAGGTGCGGCCTATGCATCAAATAAAAGAACGACATTAATTACGGGAGATTTAAGTTTTTTTTATGATAGTAATGCCTTATGGAATTCCCATATTCCAAATGATTTTAGAATTATTGTTATTAATAATTCCGGTGGTGGGATTTTTAAAATAATATCAGGCCCAAAAAAATCAAATGTACTACCATATTTTGAAACACCTCATTCTTTAACTGCAGAGCATTTATGTACTATGTTTGGATTTCAATACTCTAAAGCAACTAATATAAATAGTTTAGAAGATAAATTAGCGTGTTTTTATGATACTGAGAACCAGCCCAAATTGTTGGAGATTTTTACCCCTAGCAATATAAATGATTTGGTTTTAAAAGAATATATTAATAGTTTAAAATAAAAAATAATTGGATTTAGAAATAGGACAAAAAGTTAGCCTAATAATAGGCAAGGAATCATCTCTGGGTTTTACTGTTTTAATTGAGGAATCTGTTGAAGGATTAGTGTATAAAAATGAAATTTTTTCTGATTTAGATGAAGGAACTAAAACCATCGGATACATAAAAAATATACGAGAAGATCAAAAAATTGATGTTTCTTTAAGACCCTTAGGATATCTAAACACTATAGAAGACGATAAATCCAAAATTTTACATCAGCTAAAACAACATAATGGTATCTTGATGCTTTCTGATAAAAGTTCTCCTGACTCTATCAAGTTTCATTTACAGATGAGTAAAAAGGCCTTTAAAAGAGCATTAGGAGCATTATATAAAGAGAAAAAAGTGGTTTTATATAAAGATAAAATAGAAGTAAATTAGTACCTCCTATTGACCAGGCGCTCAATATTTTGATAAAATAAATTTGCATTTGGGTCCTCTGGATTCATTTTTCCATAGCCTAACCGATATTGTCTCAAGGCAGACTTATAATCTTTTCCGGTTTCATAGTATTTGCCAATATAATAATGACCCATTTCAGAGCTTGGATATAGTTTTAAAATCATTTTTCCGAAATCAATTAAATAATCACCATTTTCCTTATCGATAATGATATCCTCGATTGCAAAAACATCCGCTTTTCTAATACCAATATTGGAACCAAACAAAAATTCAATATCCAAATATTTTATTTCCAAATAAGCAATTGCATCTGGTGGACTTAAATGCTTAATTTTATTCTCAAATTCTTCTGTGGTAATCCCTTTGTATATTTCAAAAACTTTAGCAAAAGCTCTAGATATTCCTTCGCCAAGAACAGAGGAACTGGGAGAGGTTAAAAATTCATCAAAAACAACATTAAAATTTGATACCTCAAAAGACTTCATAAAATCTCCAAAATTTTTAATTTTTTTATTTTTTTTCTCACTGTTATTAGGATTTCCTGAGATATAGAAATAGAAAGTATTGTCTTCACTTTCTAAATCTTCTATCTTGTAAGATTGAATTTGAGAAATAATGTCTTGAGATAAAGAAGGGTTTAAACAGATGTATGCGTTAAAAATAGGGTATTTTTCTTTTAAGAAATGTGTTATAAAATTGGCAGTTACATTTTCTCCAACGATGGTTATAAATGGAGATGTTTTATAATTTGTTTCTACGTAAGGAATTAATTCATCTCTTATAAATCGGTAAAATTGTTCCGAATCCTTTGTTAAACTACTAGTTGTTATATTGTAGCCTGCATCATTAATTCTTGTGTTTTCCATATCAATACCCACCACAATTTGCTCTGGAGCATCGTCTTGGTAGGAATAATAGTTGGAGGTTCCTACATACAAATCAAATAATTTATGTCCATCTAAAACAATCGCTAATGGAAAATTAGAGATAGAATCTTTATCATAGCTTTTGGGAAGATAAATTGATATATTTCTCGTATCATTTAATTCAAAAGAGTTGTATATTTTGTGGATTGTTTTTTGTCCAAATATTGATGAAAAAGACGATAAAATTAACAGTAAAAGAAAAGTTCTCATAATTAAGAAGTCATTTTTTGTTAAAGATATAAGTTTTTAAAAAAAACAAGAAAATAATAATTCAAACAATATGACTTTTACCATTTGGAATGTTTTATTTTTGTGTACATTAATGAACTCTTAACATTTTTATTCTGTAACAAGAAAATTTATTATTATGAAACAACCGAAATGGATTATCGCTAAAAAGTATCAGGATATTACATATCGTAAATCCAATGGTGTAGCGAGGATAGCGTTTAATAGACCAAATGTTCGGAATGCTTTCCGCCCACAAACAACAAGTGAATTGTATGATGCATTCTATGATGCAGGAGAAGATACTTCAATTGGTGTTGTTTTATTATCAGCTGAAGGACCTTCAACGAAAGACGGAGTATATTCATTTTGTTCTGGGGGAGATCAAAAAGCCAGAGGTCATCAAGGGTATGTAGGACAAGATGGGTATCATAGATTAAATATCTTAGAAGTACAACGTTTGATAAGATTTATGCCAAAAGCTGTAATCGCAGTAGTTCCTGGTTGGGCAGTAGGAGGAGGGCATAGTTTGCATGTAGTATGTGATTTAACATTAGCCTCTAAAGAACATGCTATTTTTAAACAAACAGATGCCGATGTTACCTCTTTTGATGGAGGGTATGGTTCTGCTTATTTAGCAAAAATGGTAGGGCAAAAACGAGCAAGGGAAATATTCTTTTTAGGAAGAAATTATTCTGCACAAGAAGCATATGATATGGGAATGGTAAATGCTGTTATACCCCATGAAGAATTAGAAAGTACCGCTTATCATTGGGCGCAAGAAATTTTAGAAAAATCGCCAACTTCGATTAAAATGTTAAAGTTCGCTATGAATTTAACAGATGATGGAATGGTAGGACAGCAAGTCTTCGCAGGAGAAGCCACTCGTTTGGCTTATATGACAGACGAAGCTAAAGAAGGAAGAGATGCTTTCTTGGAAAAAAGAAAACCTAATTTTCCAAAAAAATGGATACCTTAAATACTTAATAATAAATATTAATTAATCATTATATGAAAATCATTTGTATTGGTAGAAATTATGCCAAACATATAGAAGAACTGTCAAATGAAAGACCCTTGAATCCTGTCGTTTTTTTAAAACCAGATTCGGCTATTTTACAGAAAAACAATCCCTTTTTTATTCCGACATTTTCTCAGGATGTTCATCATGAGGTAGAAGTTCTCATCAAAATAAACAAGGTAGGGAAACATATAGCAACTAAATTTGCTCATAAGTACTATGACGAAATAGGTCTTGGTATTGATTTTACAGCAAGAGATATTCAACAACAATGTAAAGAGAAAGGCTTACCATGGGAAAAATCAAAAGCTTTTGACGGAAGCGCTGTCGTTGGACAATTTTATCCAAAAACATCCTTTGATATAGACAATTTGTCTTTTCAGCTATTAAAAAATAATGAAATTGTACAAGACGGAAATACGAATGCGATGTTATGGAAAATAGATGAGCTAATCAGTTATGTTTCTCAGTATTTTACCTTGAAAAAAGGAGATATTATTTTTACTGGAACTCCAGCAGGTGTTGGAAAAATTTCTACTGATGATATTTTAATAGGAATGATTAAAGATTTTAAAGCTTTTGAAATTAAAGTAAAATAACTTTTTAAGGTACATTTTATGAATGCCGAAATCATAACAATTGGTGATGAAATCCTTATTGGGCAGACCACAGATACAAATTCTCAATGGATTGGTGAACAACTAAATAAAATAGGAGTTTCTGTATATCAAATCACCTCTATTCAGGATGATCAACAGCATATTTTAAATGCTCTGAGGGAAGCAGAAGATAGAGTGGATATCGTTATCATTACTGGTGGATTAGGCCCAACCAAAGACGATATTACCAAAAAAACAATTGCTCAGTATTTTAATGATGATAAGTGTATTGAATATCCAGAAGTTACAGAGAATATTAAAAAAATGTTTAAAAAATATAATATTCCCTATAACAAAGTACAACAATACCAGGCTCAAATTCCATCCAAAGCCACAATGTTAATGAACCGATTTGGAACAGCTCCTGGAATGTGGTTTCACCAAAACAATACCGTCTTTGTATCTATGCCAGGCGTTCCCTACGAGATGAAAGGTTTAATGCAAAACGAGGTTATTCCTAGAATTCAAAAACAATTTAAACTTCCTTTTATAATTCACAAAACAATTATGACCTATGGTCAAGGGGAGAGTGTTATTGCAGAAAGAATTGAAGATTGGGAAAATAATCTTCCTACTTTTATAAAATTAGCGTATTTACCCTCTTTTGGTAGAGTTCGTTTGCGTTTGACAGCAAAAGGAAGGAGTAAAGAACTTCTTGTAGAATCTTTAGATAAGGAGTTGAAAAAGTTGTATGTTTTGTTGTCAGATATCATTACAGGAACAGAAAGCGGGGTAAGCATTGAAAAATATATTGGAGACCTTTTAAAAGAGACCCAAAAAACACTCTGTACAGCAGAAAGTATCACAGGAGGTAAAATTGCAGCAACCATTGTATCAGTTCCTGGTTCATCAGCCTATTTTATGGGTAGTTATGTGACCTATACATCTGAAATGAAACAAAAATTGTTAGATGTTTCATTAACAACAATTCAACAATATTCAGTGGTTAGTTCAGAGGTTGTTCAGCAAATGGCATTATCAGCAAAAAAGAAAACAAATTCTGATTATGCTATTGCAGTTACTGGTAATGCAGGACCTACGTCAGATAAAACAGACAAATCCATTGGCGTTGTTTTTATTGCCATTGCATCAGACAAGGGAATTTATGTAGAGGAGTTTAACTTTGGTCAGCCCAGAGATAAGGTAATTAATAGAACTGTATATAAATCCCTACAATTGTTAGCGCAGGAAATTCTAAAAAAATAATCCAAAAATTGTTTTTGTAGGATTTTAAAAAAATCGTAGATTTGCCCCTCGTTTAAAGAAAAAAACTAAAACGCGAAGAAGATGTCAAGAGTTTGTCAATTAACAGGAAAAAAAGCCATGGTAGGAAACAATGTTTCTCATGCCATGAACAAAACGAAAAGAAAGTTTAACGCTAATTTAATGACAAAGCGTTTTTACATCCCAGAAGAAGACAAATGGATGACCTTAAAAGTTTCAGCTTCTGCACTAAAAAATATTAATAAGAAAGGAATTTCTGCTGTGATAAAAGAAGCAAGAGAAAAGGGTTTTTTAAAGAAATAATTCTCCAGAAAAGAATAGAGAGATGGCAAAAAAAGGAAACAGAGTTCAAGTAATCTTAGAATGTACCGAACACAAAGCAACTGGAAAACCAGGAACATCAAGGTATATTACAACGAAGAATAAGAAAAATACACCAGATAGAATTGAAATTAAAAAGTTCAATCCCATTCTGAAGAAAATGACAGTTCATAAAGAAATTAAATAATACAAAGTCATGGCAAAGAAATCGGTAGCATCCTTACAGACAGGTTCAAAAAGATTAACAAAAGCAATAAAGATGGTAAAATCTCCTAAAACTGGAGCCTATACTTTTGTTGAATCTATCATGGATCCTTCTAGAGTAAATGAATTTTTAGCAAAAAAATAAGATTACTTACAAAAACACTCATATGAGCTATTTTCTATTTGGAGAGTAGCTTTTTTTTATGCAGTGAATTTGGTTACATTTGAAATACTTAATTATAGAACATAACAAATGAGTTTTTTTAAAAAGATATTTTCAAAAGAAAAAAAAGAAACATTAGATAAGGGATTAGAAAAATCTAACTCTACTTTTTTTAATAAACTATCTAAAGCCATTGCAGGAAAAACTAAAGTGGATGACGATGTTCTAGATCATTTAGAAGAAGTCTTGATTTCTTCTGATGTTGGGGTAGATACAACTCTTAAAATTATTGATAGAATAGAAGCTAGAGTTTTAAAAGATAAATACTTAGGGACAGAAGAATTAAATGTTATTTTAAGAGATGAAATAGCTGGATTACTTTCAGAAACTCATTTTGGAAATGAAGAAGAATTTACTATTCTAACTAACAAAAAACCCTATGTTTTAATGGTTGTTGGTGTAAACGGAGTTGGAAAAACTACCACTATTGGCAAATTAGCCTCACAATTTAAAAAGAATGGATTAAAGGTTGTTTTGGGAGCTGCAGATACTTTTAGAGCTGCAGCAATTGATCAACTTCAAGTATGGGCAGAAAGAACTAATGTTCCTATAGTTCGTCAAGAAATGGGTTCTGATCCAGCATCTGTTTGTTTTGATACCTTAACTTCTGCTGTTTCACAAGATGCGGATGTTGTTATTATTGACACAGCAGGTCGTTTACATAATAAAGTGAACTTGATGAATGAATTAACCAAAATTAAACGGGTCATGCAGAAGGTAGTAGAAGATGCTCCGCATGAGGTATTATTAGTTATTGACGGATCTACAGGTCAAAATGCCTTTGAACAAGCCAAACAATTTACATTGGCCACAGAAGTAACTTCATTAGCTGTTACCAAACTAGATGGAACCGCCAAAGGAGGAGTTGTCATTGGTATTTCTGATCAATTTCAAATACCCGTAAAATATATTGGTGTTGGAGAAGGAATTGATGACCTACAGGTTTTTAATAAGGTAGAATTTGTAGATTCTTTTTTTAAGTAAGTTTTACTTTTAACAAAGTAGGTAAAAAAGAGTATTAGAAATAGTATTTTAATCTTCCTGAATGATTCTTTATGAGAATTTTATCTGTTTTAAGATTAAATTAGTCCTCAGTAAATCCTGTTGGCTTTTCTTAATTGTTAATTTCTCAAGTACTTTTTATACCATCACTATCT
>CATISV010000210.1 GCA_949541125.1 Flavobacterium sp. SCGC AAA160-P02 | reverse complement strand
ACACCTTCTTTATTTATCCAGCCTTTTTGAATAGTAGATTTTACAAATAAGAACGAATTAGGAACAAAAAAGTGTTTAAATTTTAAATAGTCTTCCCCAAAAATTCTGAACTCAAAACTATCATAATAGTCTTCAATAAAGAAAGAAGCCCAGCCTTTTCCTGATTTTGAGACTCTGTGTTGCACCTCCGTAATAATCCCTGCAAAAACTAAATTAGCCCCAATATGTTTCTGTAAATCTCCTTTAAAATCTGAAACATTGGCATTACAAAAACTCAATTCATATTTAAAATCATCTAGAGGATGAGCCGAAATATAAATACCCACTACTTCTTTCTCTTTAGCTAGTTCCTCCATTGTTCCCCAGGGTTCACATTTTGGAATTTCAGGTTCTGGAAATTCTATGTCTGAATCATCACCAAATAAAGAAACTTGAGAGGAGTTCACATTTTCTTGATACTTGTTTCCAAATTTTATAGTCTTCTCTATAAATGTTAGGCCTTTTTCATCTTCGACAAAATATTGTGCTCTATGTGTATTTTTAAAAGAATCAAATCCGCCAGCTAAAACCAAACCGTCAAGGGCTTTTTTATTAGCGGATCTTAAATCTATTCTTTTGGTAACATCAAAAATAGATCTAAAAGGTCCATTTTTTTTACGCTCTCTAATGATTGATTTAACGGCAGAACTACCTACACCTTTAATCGCACCCATCCCAAATCGAATGGCACCTTCTTTATTTACAGAAAATTGTAAATAGGATTCATTGATATCTGGACCTAAAACTTCTAATCCCATAGACCTACATTCTTCCATAAAGAAAGAAACAGATTTAATGTCATTCATATTGTTTGATAATACGGAGGCCATATATTCAGCTGGATAATGAGCTTTTAAGTAGGCTGTTTGATAGGCAATCCATGCATAACATGTAGAGTGAGACTTGTTAAATGCATAGGAAGCAAAAGCCTCCCAATCTTTCCATATTTTTTCTAATTTTTCAGCTTCATGTCCATTTTCCTGTGCTTGTTTAATAAACTTAGGCTTCATTTTAGTAAGAACTGCTGCTTGTTTTTTTCCCATCGCTTTGCGTAAAACATCTGCTTCACCCTTTGTAAAACTTGCAAGTTTTTGAGACAATAACATTACTTGTTCTTGATATACGGTAATTCCATAGGTTTCTGTCAAATATTCCTCCATGTCTGGCAAGTCATATTCAATATCTTCTTTTCCGTGTTTTCTTTTGATAAAAGAGGGAATATATTCCATAGGACCAGGTCTATATAACGCATTCATAGCGATTAAATCTCCAAAAACAGTAGGTTTTAACGATCGCATATGTTTTTGCATTCCCAAAGATTCGTATTGAAAAATCCCTACTGTTTCACCACGTTGAAATAATTCATATGTTTTTTTATCGTCTAAAGGAAAATTTTCTGGATCTAATGTGATGCCATGAAGTGCTTTTACGATTTTTACAGTATTTTTAATTAAAGTTAAAGTCTTCAATCCTAGAAAATCCATTTTTAATAAGCCAGCACTTTCCACAACAGAATTGTCAAACTGGGTTACATACATATTAGAATCTTTCGCTAAAGCTATAGGAACAAAATTGGTGATGTCTGAAGGTGTAATTATAACTCCACAAGCATGTGTACCTGTATTTCTAACGGATCCCTCTAAAATGGTGGCTTTATTTATGGTTTCAGACTCAATTCCATCCCCTTCAGAAATAGTTTTAAGTTCTTTAACCATTTCTTTCTCCTCTGATCGCAGATTCTCAATTTTACTTTTACTCTTATCGTCTGTTCCAAAAATAGTATTCAGTTTAATATTAGGAACTAGCTTTGCAAGTCTATCAGCCTCAAATAATGGTAAATCCAAAACTCTTGCCGTATCTCGAATAGAGGATTTAGCAGCCATTGTTCCGTAGGTGATAATTTGAGCAACCTGATTGGCTCCATACTTTTTAATCACATAATCTATTACTCTGCTTCTTCCTTCGTCATCAAAATCAATGTCTATATCTGGCATCGAAATACGTTCAGGGTTTAAGAAACGCTCAAAAAGCAAATCGTATTTAATAGGGTCAATATTAGTAATCCATAAGGAATATGCAACGACAGACCCAGCTGCTGAACCACGTCCTGGACCAACAGAAACATCCATATTTCTCGCCTCTCTAATAAAATCTTCTACAATGAGAAAATATCCAGGATACCCTGTGTTTTCAATAACTTTTAATTCAAAATCTAGACGCTCTTGAATAGAGTCTGATATTTCTCCATATCGTTTCTTTGCTCCAAGATAAGTAAGGTGCCTGAGGTAATTATTTTCACCTCTTTTTCCGCCATCTTCTTTATCTTTTTTCGATTGAAATTTTTCTGGAATATCAAAAGCAGGTAATAATACATTACGTTCTAAAGAGAATACTTCTACCTTGTCTACAATTTCCTGAATATTCGAAATTGCCTCAGGAATATCTGCAAACAGTCGCTTCATTTCATCAGAAGATTTGAAATAATATTCATCATTTGGTAATCCATAACGATATCCTCTTCCTTTTCCTTTTGGAGTGGCTTGTTTCTCACCATCTTTTACACATAGTAAAATATCGTGGGCATTGGCGTCTTCCTTGTTTAGATAGAAGGTATTGTTAGTAGCAACAATTTTTACATCATGGTTTTTTGCAAACTTCATTAAAGTTTCATTTACAATACGCTCATCTTCTTGATCATGACGCATTAATTCTACATAGAAATCATCGGCAAATTGTTTTTTCCACCATATGAAGGCTTCTTCTGCTTGTTTCTCACCAACATTTAAAATTTTGCTAGGAACTTCTCCATAAGTATTTCCGGTCAAAACAATGACATCTTCTTTGTATTCCTCTATAACTTTTCTGTCAATTCTTGGCACATAATAGAATCCATTTATAAAAGCGATGGAAGACATTTTTGCTAAATTATGATAGCCCTTTTTTGTTTTGGCCAATAAGACAATTTGGTATCCATTATCTTTTTTAGATTTATCTAGATGATTCTCACATACATTGAATTCACAACCTATAATAGGTTTGAGAATGGTTTCTGTTGGTTGCTCCCCATTATTTTCAGAAACTTCATTTTTGTGTGCGGCTTTTTTATTATGACTTAAAATAGTACTAACAAAACGAAAGGAAGCCATCATATTTCCTGAATCTGTCAAAGCAATTGCAGACATATTATCCTGGGCAGCTACTTTAACAATATTTTCAATTTGAGTAGTTGATTGTAAAACCGAAAACTGTGTATGGTTGTGTAGATGAGCAAATTGAACATTTTTTAACTTGGATAATCCATCAGATTTAAAATCAGACGTTGTTGATTCTTTTTTGGGACTTAGACGTTCTCTAATTTTTTCACTTTCTTTTTTAAGGTTAATGTGTTTTAAACCAATTACTTGAATGGGTGTTGGGTTGGCTTCACAAAAGTTCTCAAAATAAGCTTGATCTACCTCTAGTTCTTCTTTCGTAAATTCACCCAAACGAATCAACTCTAAAAAACAACGGGTAGTCGCTTCAACATCTGCAGTCGCATTATGGGCCTCTTTAAATCCGGTAGCAAATAAGTGTTGATGAAGTTCCGTTAGGGTAGGCAGTTTAAACTTCCCTCCACGACCTCCAGGAATTTGGCACATTAGTGCCGTACGTTCTGTACAGGTGTCTAATACAGGAAGCTTATTTAAATTAGTTTCCATACCCAAACGATGAAATTCACAGCCCATGATATTGATATCAAAACCTAGATTTTGTCCAACAATGAATTTTGTTTTTCCAAGTGCTTTGTTAAAGAGTTTTAATCCCTCTTTTAACGAAACACCCTGCTCTTGAGCTAGGTCAGTAGAAATACCATGAATACGTTCTGCATCATAAGGAATATTAAAGTCTTCTGGTTGTATTAAAAAATCATCGTGATCTATCATATTCCCAAGCTCATCATGCAACTGCCAGGCAATCTGGACACACCTTGGCCAGTTGTCTGTATCGGTAATAGGAGCATTCCAACTTTTGGGCAAACCAGTCGTTTCCGTGTCAAAAATCAAGTACATGTCAGCAGAAATATTATATAGAAAATTAGAAAATTAAAAGTACTAAAAAGAGCTTAAAAAGGTCGCTTAGAGTTATTCGGTTTTATTAACAATTGAGAAAAAAAGTACGATTTATTGTTAAGCTGAGACTTTAAGTCCTTTAAGGATTTTATGCTATGATTTTATAAAGTTGATGGTTTCCTTTAAAACCAATTCAAAATCATTGGGGAATTGATCCTCTAACCATGGTTGTTTGGCTCCAAATACATGATTGGCCTTTGGAATAATTATCAACCTACTCGATGGATTCCATTGATGTAAATTTTTTCCATGTTGCACAGGGACAGATGTATCTCCATCGCCGTGTATTATGAGATGCGGAATAGTAATTTTTTTAGTCGCTGTTTCAATAGTTAATCGTTT
>CATISV010000209.1 GCA_949541125.1 Flavobacterium sp. SCGC AAA160-P02 | reverse complement strand
TAGTTTAACATTCTCTAATAATTTTGCTCAAATGTCTACTGATAGACCAGATCAAACTGAAGGAACTCATGTTTTAAAGAAAGGTAATGCTCAAATTGAATCTGGTTGGACTTTTGGTTCTGAAGGAGGTTCTCTTAATACGCTTTTAAGAATTGGAACATTTAAAGGAATTGAATTAAGATTTTCAACAAATTTAATCAGTGAACATGAGGATATGACAGGATTATTTCCCTCATTTGATAATCTAGAATTTGGAGCTAAATTTAAAATTTTAGACAAAAAAGAAACGTTAACTAAGATTTCGTTTTTATCACATTTATCAGTATCAACTGAATACTCTGATAATTCTGGGGGTTTGTTAAATAGAATTTTAGTTTCTCATGAACTTTCAGAATCATTTGAACTAGCGTATAATTTAGGATATTCTAAATATTTTAAGCAAGATAATGGACTTTTGGTTTACTCATTAGTTGTTGCAAAAAGCTTTGGGAATTTAGGTGCTTTTGTTGAAATATTTGGAGATTCATATTCAAATTGGGATTTAGGAATAACTTATTTAATTAAAGATAATTTGCAAGCAGATATCTCCTACGGCCAAGGGATAAATAACGAATTAAGTTACCTATCCATTGGTGCCGCTTGGAATTTTAGTTTAAAATCAAATAAATAAATTATTCAGCGTTAAGCTCTCTCAATTTTTCGTTGGCCGTATTAGCCCCAAAATAATTTTCAACAGCTTTACTGTAATAACTTTTAGCAGTATCTAAATCACCTTCATTGTAGTAAAACTCACCCATTGAATCATATGAATTATATCCGTTTGGATGAAGATCAATATATTCTTCAAAAAGAGATTTAGCTTTTTCTTTGTCTCCCTGATTATAATAAAAATAACCTAATACATTCGTAATTGGCGCTATCATATAAGAGTGATCACCACTTACTGCTAAGGACTCGCTTTCACCAACACCATCTTTTAACTCAGATAGTAATGATTCCATTTCTCTAATCTTATTTTCTAAACCTGGAATTGTAAAAGAGTAGTAATAGTGAATTAATTTTCCTTTTGGTTCAATTGCTCTCATCTCAGCCCATTTATCATGAGTTCCTGGACCAAGTAAAGGCCACCATCTAGATTGTCTAGGTAAATCTAATAATGAAACAAATAGTTTTGATGTGTTATTATTGTCTGCAACATTTTCTTTAGCTTTTTTGATATGCATTTCAGATTTTTCAGATCCTTCAGGTGAAAGCCCAGCAAGTACAACATGAGAACCAAAAAGGGATGGATCGTATTCAAGTGCTTTTTCAAAAAATACCATTGCTTTTTCATATTCAATATTATAAAGGTGAACAAATGCAGCATTGGTCATTTCATTTGCAAAATCGTTATCACTTTGCCATTCAATATAATCTCCAGTAGATGAATCAAAAGACCATGTAGCATTGTCTTTATTTTGATTTTTTTCACAACCGATGAAGATTATACTTAATACTAATATTAGTTTTTTCATAAAAAATTGATTTGAAGTAAAAGTAGTAAATAATTCAAAACGAATTATTATATTGGTTGAATTATAAAATCAATTAAAAATGAAAAAATTGTGCTGCAACTTTGAATAATAGGGAAAGCAAAAGCTTTACTGAGATGTAGGGCTTTTTTTTGTAGTATGAAGATGTCTTGTTTTATCTTTTTTGTTCAAGAGTAAATTAAATCCATAAACTTGGTGAAGGATGGCAGCCATAAATGTCAATACAATTGACTTTTGAGCGATCACTTGAAGCATAAGGTCTGCTTCACTATATATTTTTCCAGGACCAATCTGAGGGCCAAAAAATATAATTCTCAAATAAATAAATAGCACGATACAAAAGGCTACATATCCTAGGGCATAGGCGTTGCTAAGTGAGTTAGAATGGTAAACCGTAAGACTATGAAGAATACAAAGGATGAAAAGAGTTAGAAAGGCATAATTTGCAAAAAACACATGTGCCTCAAAATGAAGATCGTGAGGCACGAATCCAACTCCAGCATAAAAGAATCCTGCTAGTAACCCAACGGGCATAGTAATTTTGGAATAAAATATTGACTTGCTAGAGTCCTCAATAAGACCAAAAACTTTTTTAAAATTAAAGTAAAATAGCATTAATGTTACCCCAATCAAAATCAAACTCCCATTAAACAAAAGCATGGACGGAGTGTTATCTTTTTGAATAATAGCTGGATTTATCTCATCTGTATTCGTTTTAAAACTTCCTAATTCACTTAGAAAATTATGAGTGAAAGAGTAGTAATCTGATTGATAGCCAATAATTTCTTTGTGAGATCCTGGGTGAATTAATGCAGCAATAACACAGCAAAAAAAGAATATTATGATTGATATAATGGGAAGTTTAACTAAATAAAACCTTGCTTTTTTCAAATGTAAATAATTTTCAACAATCTAAATTACTGCAAATATTTTGTAATTCGTTGAAATTTGGGGTGTTTATAGTGGTGTGGGGTCATTTAATTCATATTTGATATAGAAATCAAATTGGAAAGCTACTTTTTTTTATATTTGAATTATGAATAAGTATTTTTCTTGGTTTTTATTTATTTTATCTATTGCGTCGCTTTGGACTGTATTGGTCATAGCTGATTCTGGAAGATTTAGCAGTGCTGATATGGCTTCTACGCTTTTAAATTTTGTAGGATTGTTGTTTTTTTCACTACTGTTTGTTGTTTTATTGTTAATTTTGTGGAAGAGAAACTTCTTTAAACGTAATAACTAAAAACTGACAGACTTTTGTCTTGATAATTTTCCTGTTTCACTATTAAATGGCATATACTAAATATTGTTTAGTTCCGTTTTTATGTCTAACTATTTATAATTATTAGCAATTATATCGCTGTAAAGCACTAATTTTTGACTACCATTTGGCAACTGAACCATAGGTATATACTCCTCTATCATAAAGTTTATTTAGAATCATTTTTTTTCGCTTTTTTTACAATGGTTAAGCCAAAATAAAATAAAAGAATAGAGGCAATTAATCTCAACCAAAATCTGAGCGAATTATATTCACTTCCAAATACCACACCATTAAAAATATTAGCCCAAAATCTAACAGCCATCCATATCATTAGCCCATAGCCAAGTGCAAGTTTAAATGTATTATTTTTCACAATATTTTAATTTAAATTATTGTCAAAGATAAAGAAATTGAAAAATATCTTATTCATAAATTACCCATTAGTAGTCTAGAAAATTAAAATAAAGTCCGAATAATAACCTCTTATTTGATCGTAAATAGTTAAATTTTTGACTAAATTTTATAAATTAGAGTTATGAGAAATAAAAAAGTAAAAAAGTATTTAATTAAATCCATATTAGAATTTATCGTTATTGTTTTAGGTATATCAGTTTCTTTTTGGGTAAATAACAAACAAACCATCAAACAAAATAAAAATAATGAACTCAAGGTTTATAAGGATATAAAAACAGAATTGAATAAATTATCTAATTATATTGAAGCTAGAACTACTGCATTTAATTATGACTTAAGTTTAATAGATAGCATTTATAATAATAGCCCTAATTTTAATTTTACTTACAAAGAAATGCTAATTGCAATTACGGACTGGAGAGGGTTTTCACCCGGAATTGAAATATACTCTTCGCTTAAGTATGACGGAGGTTTAAAATATATTTCTAACCCAAAAATTAAAGTTGCTATTGATAGGTTTTATGCTCCAAATAATGCTATTTATGCAAATATGGATGACGAGGTTGTAGTTCAAAGAGAAATTTTGAAATTTCTTCACTTAAAATACCCATTGGTTTTACTTAATGAAGATTCAAATTCAATAAATGAAGCCCAAAAAATAGAATTTTTCAAAAAAATCATACAAAATGATTTATCATTTCGTTCATTACTCAAAGCAAAACGTAGATTTATGAAAAGTAAATCAGATGGTATAAAGTTTTATAAAAAAAGTCATCAAAATCTTCTTTCCTCAATTGATGAATTTTTAAACTAAACCACAGGCATATCCCATTTTGTAATTCAGCTAATAATAAGCCTCTTAAATTGGTTAAACTTACATTTATTATATTTGAACAAACTAACTAACTTTGAAAAAACTACTCTTACTCTCCGTATTGTGCATTTTTGGGTGTGAAAATTCAAATCAAATCACCATCACAAAAGTTGAAGGCTCGAAGGCCTACGAAAACGCCAAGCTATCCTTAAAAGAATCAATAATAACAGAAGAGGGCCATTTATTTTCATTTGATTTAGAAAATTATGAACTCGGAATACAATCTCCCAAATCGTTTGATTACCAACTAGCAAATTCTCCAAAAGGGCAACACATTCATTTTATCATAAATAATGGGCCATATTCTGCGAAATACTCTAAGGATTTTGTTCATGATAAATGGGATCAAACTAACGGAAATAATGTGGTTTTAGCCTTTTTATCGCGTTCCTATCACGAGTCTGTCAAAAATAAAAACGCCTATTTTTTAACTCAAATTGGTGGTGAAATTGCTGACAAAAAAGATTTATCAAAAGAATTGTTATTCTACAGTCGGCCAAAAGGAGTCTATAAAGGCGCCGACACTGAGCGTGTATTATTAGATTTTTATTTGATAAACACTAGCTTATCTCCCGATGGGAATAAAGTTAGGGCTACAATACAAGATGCCAAATTTTTAATTGATGAATGGGCTCCATACTATATAGAAGGGCTACCTAAAGGAGAAATTTCAATTACATTAGAATTAATAGACTCAAAAGGTGACTTAATAGACAGTCCTTTCAATCCCTCAAAAAGGACTTTTAGACTAGAAGAATAGTTTTATTTAAGCTGTTTAAGTTTTCAAAATAAACCATATAAATCGGTTAGCTACTTTCCTTTTTCTTAAACAACCAATTAAAGAAGCTTGGGAATCCTCAACATCTAACAGACGAAGCCAGGACAAAAGTAATGCAATGGATAAAGCATAAAGCAAAACACAACTAATAAGAATCTTAAAAAATTATAGCTTATACCCCCTTTAATGGGGTGCAAAATTTCACTGTTTTAGGGAATTGACCGGCATTTGTTAGAGTTATAGATTTGGAGTATTATTAACTTAAAAAAAAAATCTTATGAATATTTTAAATAGATTAGGAAAGCCCTCTTTTATGATTCTTATAGTGTTATTTATTACTTATTCTTGTAGTCAAGAAGAAAGTGTTTCCCAAACAATAGCAGAAACGAAGGTAAATTTTGCTGCCAAAAGTGTAGAAATTTTAGATGAATTGGCCGAATATTTCCCTAAAGAAGATTTGGTCTCTACTATAAGTAAAGATAAAGAAGGGAGATTGTTTGCTATTTACAAATTGATAGGACAGACTAGGGACGAAATTGATTTAGGGTCTTTTGCAAAAAGGGAGTTTAAAAGAAATGATGGCGAAGGAACAACCTGCGATGGTAAATGGTCTTGTGGTAGGCTTTTATATCAGTGTTTAGCTAATGGTGATATAGGAATGATCTCAAATGGTGGTTGCGGAGAAAATGGAAATCCAGATCACTATTGCGTTGTTTGTGTCCCAGAGGAAGAATAAAAAAAAGGGTTCTTTACACTAGGGTGGGACTGTAATGGTTTCACCCCGTTTTTTGTTTAAAAGTTTACTAATTACAACTCTTGCTTCTTCAGGTATCAATACCAGTTCCCTTTTTCTTTTTTTAGGTTGTCACCTAAAACAAACCTCGATTTATTCCTTACATTTGAATTATGAAAAAACTAATTCTAATATTGTTATTAATTCCAATGTATTGTTTTGGACAGGATGAAGAAAGTTCATCAAATAAAATTGTTGTAGAAAGCTTTATAGAATTCTATAATGATGAAGATTACAAATCTATTTTTTCAATGTTTTCAAAAGAAATGAAGGATGCATTGCCTATGAATAAAACATCTGAATTTCTCATAACTTTAAATTCACAAGTTGGAAAAATTAAAAATAAAGAATTTGTTAGATATGAAAATGAAAGCTACGCATCGTACAAAACAAAATTTGAGCAGGCCATTTTAACTCTAAATATTTCTTTGGATAAAAATGAAAAAATTAATGGATTGTTTATAAAGCCCTACGTAGAAGAAGTTTTTTCGAAAAATGCAATCAATAATTTATCAGATAAAGAAAATTTAATCACAGAAAATCAAAAAAACTTAATTTTTGAAAAAGCTAAATTTTTTCCTAATAAAACTCAAATTTCGATAGCCTTTATTGAGAACGGTAAAGTACATTACTTCGGATTAAAACGTCATAAAGATTCAATATCTCCTAGTAATAATTATCAAAGTATTTTTGAAATTGGCTCAATTACAAAAGTTTTTACCTCGAATTTATTAGCGCGAACTGTTATTGCGAATAAGATTAATTTAGATGATGATATAAATGATTATTTGAACATACAATTTAAAGATAGTATAAAAATTTCGTTTAATAGTCTAGCAAATCACAGCTCGGGTCTTCCAAGATTACCCTCAAATTTTGATATAGAAAAACTTGACACTGTCAATACCGTTAGGGTTAGACATATTTTAATTCCATATAAAGGCGCCTTCGAAAGTAGTTCGAGTGTAGTTAAGTCAAAAAATGCTGCTAAAAAAACAGCTGATAGTATTCTGAGCATACTAAACAGAAAAAAGGGTGAATTTAAATCATTTGTTCATCTATCTGCAGACAAAGAAGTAAGTGATGAAAATGGTGAAATTGAATTTACCTATTTTGATAGATTTGTTCCTAAATTTAGAGATTTTTCATTTGAAAATAATGTTGGCACTTTAGATCTTATTGAAACTATGTATGGATTTCATATTATTGAGATACTATCTAAAGGAGAAAATCAAAAGGTTGTCAATGTTAGAAATTTGGATGACAATCCATACAAAAATTACAACCAGAGTGATTTAACTAATTATTTAGAAAATTTATTGGATATAGATGAGGATACTAAAGGAACCTATTTGTATTCCAATCTGGGTGTTGGCATTCTAGGGTATACGCTTGCTAAAATATATGGTTTAAGTTATGAGCAATTGTTTAAAAAGTACATATTTTCAAAATACAAAATGCACGGTACAACATTTAAAATTGAATCGTTAAATAACAAATTGATCCCTGGGTTGGACAGACAAGGAAATGAGGTTTCAAACTGGAATTTCTCTGTATTAGCTCCTGCCGGCGGCATATTGTCTAATGTTGAAGATTTGGCAAAATATGTGCTTGTTCAATTTAACGATTCAAATCATGAATTAAAGTTAATGAGAAAAAAAACAATAAAGATTGATGATCAGTTTGATATGGGCTTGGGTTGGCATATCATTAATTCAACTAAATCTGATGATAAATTATACGTTCATAATGGTGCAACAGGGGGTTATTCATCCTCTATACTTGTTGATCTAAAAAATCAAATTGGCGTTGTCTTACTTTCTAATGTATCGGCATTCAATCCCTCTCATAAAAATATTGAGCTACTTTCCTATGATTTGATTAAGAATTTAAGGGAAAAATATTCTAAACCATAGACAACTACTCTTATTTCAATTCTAAAATTTCGTAAGTTCTTAAATAGGTTATTTACCTGTAATTTTTTATTTTTGGATTACAACGCAAAAAACAATAACCATGAAAAAACTACTCTTAATTTTCTCTTTATTAGTTTTCGCTTGTAGTGGTAGTGATAACAATATTGATGACCCAATTTTAGGTTCTTGGATTGGTGTACAGTTTCAAGGGAGTATTGACGAAATTGTATCTACGTTTTATTTTGACCAAAACGGTACATTTTCCTATTCAAAACAGTTTATCAATGATCCTGGTTCTTCTCAACAAATTAACGTAGATTTCATTTGTGAGGGAGATTGGCTGAATAATTCTCAAAATGTTTCTTCTGATGTGTCGCTTTCTTCAACAACTCAGTACTATTTATTCACTTTTAATACTTGTGATGGAGAGGGTGAAAATTTTTATCCAACTTTAGGTATAAATGACGAAATTATCATGTTGGAATTTGATAATAATTTTCAAGAATTTAGGTCTGTAGTAGGTGAAGATATTTTATTTGTTAAGCAGTAGTTAAAATTAATTTAAGCTATTTGAATTAGGTATTCTTTTACCGGTTAATTGCTAGACATTCTATCTCGACCAGAGCACCCTTAGCTAGACCACTTCCCGCAAACGCACTTCTAGATGGTAATTTGTCTTTATCAAAGAATGTTTTATAAGCCTTGCTCATTGCTGGCCAGTCTTCAATACTTTTAAGCATACAAGTACATTTAAAAATATCATTTTTTGATCCTCCAATACTTTTAAGAACAGATTCTATATTTTTCAATGACTGAATTGTTTCATTTGCGATACCTCCTTCTATAATAGTATCATCCGATAAGCTTCCAATTTGTCCTGATACGTATACAATATCATTAACAATTGTAGCCTCAGAAAAGGGATATTCTTTTTGTTTATGTTGAATACTATTTACATATTCAATTTTAGAGGTATTAGATTTTTCTTCAGAACAAGCGAAGACTAAAAAAAAAGAGAGTAGAAATAGTTTTTTCATGGTATTAAAATTTACCTAAAAGTATAAAATTCTAGCTAGATATTTTATAATAAATTATAATAACATTCAAAATCAAAGTGATTAAAGTAATGAATACGGTTGCAAGATGAAGAATAAACCAAAGCTGTTCTTTAAGATTGTCTTTTGCTTTATTTATTGATGGAGTAATAAAGTAACAAATCATCATAAAAAGAAAGCTTGTAAGTGACAGATATTTATAAAAAGTTTCGAGTTTGAATAGTTCAATTAAAAAAGACACAAAACTCAACAATCCAATTATTATAAAAAATTTTGGCCAAATGTGCCTGAGTAAAATGCCAGCCTCATCTTTCTGTAGCAATTTATTTACGGATGGAGCAATGAAGACCGACTGGTATAAAATTAAACTAGTAATGACGGACGCTATGATTAATGAAATGGATTCCATAATTATTTAATTTTCCCTTTAAAAGTACAAAAAATAACCCAGTATTGTTGGGGTAATAGAGTAAGTATTCCATATCCTACTAAATGATTTCAAAGAGTTTAAAATGAAAAAAAATTAATTCAAAAAGAAATTAGTCAAAGCTCTGAATCCGATTTATGTTCTATGAGATGAGAAAGTAAAAAGTATAGAACAAGAACATTGTTATATTGCTAGAAATAACATCTTTTTAATTAAATTATGAACAATCTGAAGATCATTTAAAAGAACACGAAGAACATACTGAAGTTCTGGCAAATGAGATACCCTTAATATCCATTATCCTAAAACAACACAAGAATAAAGACTAAATAAAACAGATCTATCTTTATTTTTAGTCGTAGAAAAAAGAAATTCTTATGAGTCCCAATATGGCTGTTAAATAAATTTAAAATGTCTCTTTTTTGAATTATATATAATTATATATATATTAGAATAATTAATTATAAATATAAATCTATATGTTAACATTTAAAATTGTAGCTATTTTTGTCATTGCTTTAGCAGGTGTTTTGGGAGGAATGTTACCCACACGACCCTCGTTTTCTGGTGATGGAAAGAATACATTGACTCTTGGTAATGCATTTGCTGGAGGAGTTTTTTTAGGTGCAGGATTTTTACACATGCTGCCCGATGGAATTGATAATTTCACTGCTATGAATACAGGGGTTGATTACCCATTAGCACTGCTAACCACAGCCATCGGATTTTTACTTATATTACTTATTGACAAAGGGCTTTCGAGTCATGATACAAGCGCAGTTCTAGAACGAAAAGGTTCATTTCCCTTAGTGCTATTTTTAGTTTTGGCCGTTCATTCAATAATCGCTGGTATGTCTCTTGGTTTAGATGAAGGATTTTTATCGGCCTTAGTTATACTCATCGCAATAATGGCACATAAAAGCTCTGCAGCCTTTGCTTTGGGAGTCAATATGGTAAGCAATGATTGTGATCGACCATTAATGAAAAAAACAATTTGGTTTTTTGCCTTTATGACACCTCTCGGAGTTGTTCTGGGTACAATTTTAGGGTACAATGAAAGCAGCGAGAGCTCAGTAATGTTTGAAGGCATTTTTGACTCATTAGCAGCTGGAACATTTTTATATATCGCAACACTAGAAATCATTTCGGAATTATTTGAAAAAAATAGTCAAAAAGGGCCTAAAATTGGTTTGATTGTTATGGGGTTTGCTTTGATGGCGACTATAGCAATTTGGACTTAAATAAATTGCTCTAAAATTTTATTGATACATTTAATAATACTGAAATGATACGCTTTAATTAAAACATGTATGTATTGCTTATCTTATTTTAGGGTTTTAAGTGGCTTTAATAATTAAGGGAATGAAGAAACCGAACATCTAATTTGATGAAAAAAATTCTTTATTTAATATATATAATATTTACTATGAACATGTCTTCTCAGGTAGATTTTATTGAAGGCGGCGGTACTTTGGATGATTGGGCAAACCTATCAAAGTATCAAAAAAGTAATGAGGATGTTACCAAGAAAACCGATAAAAATAGAATTGTTTTTATTGGAAATTCAATTACTGAATCTTGGTATAATTTTAATCCTAAATTTTTTGATAATAATAGCTTCATTAATAGAGGTATTAGTGGACAAACCACTCCTCAGATGCTTATTCGATTTAAACCAGATGTAGTAAACTTAAAACCAAAGTCTGTTGTAATTTTAGCGGGTATTAATGATATAGCAGAAAATACTGGCCCAATGAAGATTCATAATATTGCGGAAAATATTTTTTCTATGGCCGAGATTGCAAGGGTAAACAATATTAACGTATACATATGTTCGGTTCTGCCTGCAAAGGATTTCCCTTGGTCTCCAGGACTAAACCCCGCAAAAAAGGTGGTAAGCTTAAATAAGCTTTTGAAGCAATATTGTAAGCAGAACAATCTCAAATATGTAGACTATTATTCAAAAATGCATGATGGTAAAGGGGGATTAAAGGTTCCTGAATACACTTCAGAAAATGATTTAGTTCATCCAAATAAAAGAGGCTATCAAGTAATGGAGTCAGTAATCATAGATGCATTGCAAAAATAAAGAGACCTCTTGTTTTACCTAGTAATAACATTAATATGAACTAATTTAACAACTCTCATCATTAACTTTTGAATAAATATTCCTTAAAAAAATTAATTTGTAAATTTGATTAGATGGAAACCTACGCAAATATTCTTTTGATTGTACTACCAAGTTTTATGGTATTGATATTGATTGAAATTCTTTATGGAATTTGGAAAAAAAATCTTACCTACAATTTGATGGATACAATTTCCAGTTTGAGTTCTGGAACTACAAATATGATACAAGATCTCTTGGGAATCGGCTTTGTAATCATATCTTATCCATTCATTTTAAAGAATATATCTATTATAAAACTTGAAGAAAGCATAGGCCTATATATTATTGCCTTAATTTGTCTAGACTTTGCAAGCTATTGGAATCACAGATTAAGTCATTCAATCAATGTTTTTTGGAATAGACATGTCATTCATCATAGTAGTGAAGAATTTAACTTGGCATGTGCACTTCGTCAGAGTATCTCGAGAAAAATTCTCGGATTTGGTGCTTTTTTTTTAATTCCTGCAGCACTTCTGGGTGTTCCTCAAAAAATTATTATTATACTCGCACCCCTCCATCTTTTTGGCCAATTCTGGTACCACACTCGGCATGTAGGTAAATTGGGATGGCTTGAGTATATTTTTGTAACCCCCTCACAGCACAGAGTGCACCATGCCATAAATCCAGAATATGTAGATAAAAACTTATCTGCGATCTTCTGTATTTGGGATCGATTATTCGGAACCTTTCAAGAAGAACTTGATCACGTACCTTGTGTCTACGGAACTCTCAAGCCTGTAAAAACCTGGAACCCATTTATCATCAATTTTCAACATATTTGGAATCTAGCAAAAGATGCTTGGCGTACTAAAAAATGGAGTGATAAATTTAAATTATGGTTGATGCCAACTGGTTGGCGACCGAAAGATGTATCAAAAGAATTTCCTTTAGTCACTATTCAAAATGTGTACGAACAAAAAAAATATGCTCCAACATACACTCCTCTTCTTAAAATAATTGCCGTTTTTCAATTTATCTGTTTGAATATCTTTATCTATGTTTTTTTAGCTTCATTTGGCGAGCTTAACTTAAGCTCGCAATTCAGTTTTGGGATTCTAATTTTTACCACTATTTTTGGTTTTACTTCCATTATGGATGGCCATAATTGGGCTTATCATTTTGAACTTTTTAGGGGTTTTTTAGGATTGATCATTGTATGTTATCCTTTTGAACTAAGCTTGTGGCACATTAATCCCTCTTTCGCAGTATTTTTAATGTTTTATTTTATAGCAACTTTTATAACAACTTTTTGGATGTATCAATCTATTCCGAAACGTTTACTAAGTAGTTAAACAT
>CATISV010000208.1 GCA_949541125.1 Flavobacterium sp. SCGC AAA160-P02 | reverse complement strand
GCCTCGATACTTAAAGTGGCATGAGGCACTAATTTTAATCTTTCTTTTTGAATTAGTTTTCCTGTAACCCTACAAATTCCATAGGTTTTATTTTCTATACGAATTAAGGCATTCTTTAGATCTCTGATAAACTTTTCTTGACGAATCGCCAACTGAACATTTGCTTCTTTACTCATCGTGTCAGATCCTTCTTCAAAGGATTTAAACTGTGGAGAAGTATCGTCAGTTCCGTTATTTAAACCGTTCTTGTAAGAACTTTGTAATAGCGCTAAATCTACTTCAGCTCTTTCTATTTTTTTTAAGATGATTTCTTTAAACTCTTGTAAATCTTCATCAGAATATTTTGTGCTTGTATCTGGCATGATTTTTACATTTTATGAATTAATATTTTACTTTTGATTGTGTCAAATTCAACATCTGTACCTTCTGTTATTTGATCCACAAAAACTAATTCTTCGGTTAATGTTTCTCTCATAACATACTCTTTGTTTTCTTTGATAGATTCTTCAAAATCTTCAAACCTTAAAACTGTTAATTTAATTCTATCAGTTACTTCAAGACCGATGTCTTTTCGCGTATTTTGAATTCTATTAATCAGCTCTCTTGCAACTCCTTCTTTACGCAAATCATCAGAGATTGTAACGTCTAAAGCCACTGTAATTCCTCCTTCATTTGCAACCAACCACCCTTCAATATCTTTAGAAGAGATTTCTACATCTGAGAGTCCTAAGTTAATCATTTTCCCATCAATTTCAACTAGTATTTTCTCCTCGAGTTCAATTGTTGCAATGTCCTCTTTTGAAAAGTCATGAATTGCATTGGCAATCGATTTCATTTTTTTTCCAAATTTTGGACCTAAGGTTTTAAAATTTGGCTTAATCTGTTTCACAAGAATATCCGATGCATCCTCTAATAATTCTATCTCTTTTACATTAATTTCATATTTGATCAAATCCGCAGTTGCTAAAATGGATAATTTTTGTTCCTGGCTTTGAACTGGAATCATTATTTTTTGCAATGGCTGACGTACTTTTATCTTCTCTTTTGCTCTCAAAGACAAGGCTAAAGATGAAATCGTTTGTGCGTCTTCCATTTTATGTTCTAACACCTTATCTATAAATGAGTCATCAGAAATTGGAAATTGTGATAAATGGATGCTCTCAAAATTTTCTTTTTGAGTAACCATATTTAAATCCAAATACAATCTATCCATAAAAAACGGAGCAATAGGCGCACCTAATTTAGCAATGGTTACCATACAAGTATACAGTGTTTGGTAGGCTGAAATTTTATCTTGTTGATACTCTCCTTTCCAAAACCTTCTCCTACTAAGACGTACATACCAATTACTTAAATAATCCTGAGTAAAATATGAAATTGCTCTTGCTGCTTTTGTTGGCTCATATGCTGTATAAAACTGATCTACTTTTTTGATTAAAGTGTGTAATTCTGATAAGATCCAGCGATCTAACTCTGGTCTTTTTTCAATCGGGATTGATGCTTCACTAAAAGAAAAATTATCAATATTTGTATACAATGAAAAGAAAGAATAGGTATTGTAAAGAGTTCCAAAAAATTTGCGCTTGACTTCTTCAATTCCATCGATGTCAAATTTTAAATTATCCCAAGGGTTTGCATTGACAATCATATACCATCTTGTAGCATCTGCTCCATATGTCTCTAAGGTTTCAAAAGGATCTGTTGCATTGCCTAATCGTTTAGACATTTTTTGTCCATTTTTGTCTAAAACCAATCCATTTGAAACCACATTTTTATAGGCTACCGAATCAAAAACCATTGTTCCAATAGCGTGTAATGTGTAAAACCAGCCTCTCGTTTGATCTACTCCCTCAGCAATAAAATCTGCTGGAAATGATTTCTTTTCATCTATTAATTCTTTATTTTCAAAAGGGTAATGCCATTGGGCATAAGGCATTGAACCAGAATCGAACCAAACATCAATCAAGTCGCTTTCACGTTTCATTGGTTTTCCCGAAGGTGAAACCAATATAATTTGATCTACAATATTTTTATGTAAATCGATGGTCGCGTAGTTTTCATCTGACATATTTCCTACTTCAAAATCGGGAAAAGTGTCTTCTAAGAGAATTCCTGCTTCTACTGATTTTTTTATCTCCTCTTTGAGTTCAGCCACTGAACCAATGCAAATTTCTTCTTTCTTATCTTCTGTCCTCCAAATAGGCAATGGAATCCCCCAATATCGAGACCGTGATAAATTCCAGTCATTTGCATTTGCTAACCAATTTCCAAAACGCCCTTCACCAGTTGATGCTGGTTTCCAGTTGATGGTTTTATTTAGTGCATGCATAGTATCTTTTACATCGGTTACTTTGATAAACCAAGAATCTAAAGGATAATACAATATTGGTTTATCTGTTCTCCAGCAATTAGGGTAACTGTGCTTATATTTTTCTACTTTAAAGGCCTTATTTTCTTGTTTTAACTTGATGGCAAGTTCAACATCAACAGATTTTTCGGGAGCTTCTCCTGCAGAATAGTATTCATTCTTTACGTATTTTCCTCCAAACTCCCCAACCTCAGGTCTAAAACGACCTTGTAAATCAACCAATGGAACTAAATAGTCATTCTCATCTTTAACTAACATTGGAGGAATTTCAGGATTTGCTTGTTTTGCTACCAAAGCATCATCTGCTCCAAAAGTAGGAGCTGTATGGACAATTCCCGTTCCATCATCTGTAGTAACAAAATCTCCAGAAATTACTCTAAATGCATCTTGTGGATTATCATTTGGAAGTGCGTAGTCTAATAATTGATGATATTTAATACCAACTAAATCTTTCCCTATAAATTCTTTTACAATTAGAAATGGGATTTTCTTGTCGGTAGAGGTATAGTTTGCAAGTTCAACCTGATCTTCAACTTGCTTATATTTTCCTACAAATTGTTTTCCTATTAAATTTTTAGCTACAATCACATTTACCGGTTGATTCGTGTATTGATTAAACGTTTTTACCAACACATACTCAATTTTTGGTCCTACAGTCAATGCGGTATTACTTGGCAAAGTCCATGGTGTAGTTGTCCATGCCAAAAAATAAAGGTCTCCTTCGTTTTGTAAAAAATCAGGAAGTGATTCTTTCTTCGCTTTAAACTGAGCAACAACAGTTGTATCTGTAGTATCTTGATAGGTGCCGGGCTGATTTAATTCATGTGAGCTAAGTCCAGTACCTGCTTTAGGAGAGTAAGGCTGAATCGTATATCCTTTATATAATAAGTTTTTATCATAAATCTGTTTCAATAACCACCAAACACTCTCCATGTATTTTGGTTCGTAGGTAATGTATGGATCGTCCATATTTACCCAATATCCCATCTTTTGTGTTAGATCATTCCAAATATCCGTATAGCGCATTACAGCCTTTTTACACGCTATATTATATTCTTCAATAGAAATGGTTTTACCAATATCTTCTTTTGTGATTCCTAGTTCTTTTTCAACCCCTAATTCAATTGGTAAACCGTGCGTATCCCAACCAGCCTTTCTTTTTACTTGAAAACCCTTCATGGTTTTATAGCGAGGAAAGATATCTTTAATCGCTCTTGCTAATACATGATGAACACCCGGCAGTCCATTAGCAGATGGAGGACCCTCAAAAAACACATAGGGTTTGTTTCCTTCTCGGGAAGAAATACTTTTCTCAAAGATCTTATTCTCTTGCCAATATTTCAGTATTTCATTTGCTATATTCGGTAAGTTAAGTCCTTTATATTCAGGAAACTTTGCACTCATAAATCACAATTTCTAATAGATTGCGAAAATACGTATTTTCCAGTAATTCTTTCGGTAAGACTGAGAAAAATAACGATTACGGAAGTCCTCGTTCTTTTTTAATTCGTTCATAAGCAGATTGGATGTTTTGAAATTTTTCTTGAGCACCTTTGAGATGTTCTTCTCCAAGACCTACTAATTTATCTGGGTGATATTTTTTAACCATTTTTCTGTAGGCTTTTTTCACCTCTTCATTTGAGGCATCTTTTATGATTTCTAGCATTTTATAATCTCTGTCTATAGAGCTATAAAACATGGATTTAATCGACTCAAAATCATATTGATTAATAAATAAATATCCTGCGATTTTTCTGATTTCATTAACCTCTGTCTCAGAAACATATTCATCCGCCTTCGCAATTCCAAACAAAAAATGAATTAGTTGAAGCCGAGATGAATGAGGCATGTGTTGACGAATCTGAATACAGACTTTCCTTGTTGAAACCTGTTTCTTTATGACGACTTTAAATAGTTGAAACGCTCTGTTAGCTCTATTTTTCCCGTACATTCCAACAAACTGATTTCTTACAAAATTCAGTTCTCTTTTATCTACTTTTCCGTCAGATTTAATGACCAAAGAGGCTAAAATCAGTAAACTAATTTCAAAATCCCCACTTAACGTTTGCTGTTCTCTTTGACGGTTTTGTCGCTGATAATCCTGTTGCTCCTTAAAAAATTCTTCTTTTGTATATTTATCAAAAACAGATCCTGCTGCAAATCCTAAAACAGCTCCTATTGGACCTCCAAATGTAAAGCCAATTCCTGCTCCAAGCCATTTAGAAAAATTACTCATGTTTTTGATTATTTGATACTCAAAGATACTATTTTGATTGTGTTATATTCCTTATATTTGTGATTTAAATTTAAATAAAAATGTATCCAGAAGAATTAATAAAACCCATGCGTGAAGAATTAACCAATCATGGTTTTTCTTCCCTTCATTCTGCTGCTGCTGTAGACAATGCTATTCAGTCTAAAGGAACAACTCTAGTAATGGTAAACTCGGTTTGTGGATGTGCTGCTGGTACAGCTAGACCAGGAACAATAGCCTCTCTACAATTTGAAAAAAAACCAGATCATTTAACAACTGTTTTTGCAGGCGTTGATAAAGAATCCACTCAAAAAGCTAGAGAACATATGATTCCTTTTCCTCCATCTTCTCCAGCTGTTGCTTTGTTTAAGGATGGTGAATTGGTACACATGTTGGAACGCCATCATATAGAAGGAAGATCTGCTCAGATGATTGCAGAGAATTTGATGTCTGCTTATCAAGAGTTTTGTTAAAAAATCATATGAATACCTCATATCCATTTCTTACAGAAATGGATTTTTTATTTTTACTCAATGGATAAACAGTACATTATTAATAATACAATTGTTTATGTAAAAAAAGCTTTAGACGGAGCAGAAGGAGGGCACGATTGGTTTCATATTGAACGAGTCTATAAGAACGCAAAACTCATCGCTAAGAATGAGGATGTAAATGAATTCGTTGTTGCTCTTGGAGCCTTATTACATGATATTGCTGATGCAAAATTTTATGATGGCGATGAATCTATTGGACCAAAAAAAGCTAGAACCTTTTTAGAAAGTCAATATCTTGATGAGAAAATTATTATTCATATAGAAAATATCATTACGTTTATTTCGTACAAATCTTCTTTAGATGGTGATAAAAAGTTTACATCTCCCGAGTTAGATGTAATTCAAGATGCTGATCGCCTGGATGCTATCGGTGCAATAGGCATTGCTAGGTGCTTTAATTATGGTGGATATAAAAATAGACCAATATATGACCCAAATATTAAAGTAAACACAAAAATGACTAAAGAAGAGTATAAAAAATCAGTAGCTCCTTCAATCAATCATTTTTATGAAAAATTATTGCTCCTAAAGGATAAGATGAACACGGAAACAGGAAAAAAGATCGCTGAGGAAAGACATTCCTATATGGAAAAATTTCTTCAACAGTTTTTTGATGAATGGAATGGCTCTAAATAAATTGGATTTATTAACTAACTTTTGCAACTTCTAGAGCCGTTAATTTGTATTCTAAAATAGATAATTCTTCTGCGCTTTGAATAATCTCTTCTGCTGTTAATTTTTTGTTAGAATTTACGTAGTCAATTATTTCTTTACTTTTAATTGTATAATAATCAATTGCTTTTTCAATTTTATC
>CATISV010000207.1 GCA_949541125.1 Flavobacterium sp. SCGC AAA160-P02 | reverse complement strand
GTTGAGGGATTAATTCGTTCTACTGTTTTTGATCACTTTTGTGGAGGAGTAACAGAAGAAGATTGTATTCCTACTGTAGAAAAAATGTATCAAAATGGAGTTTATTCTGTATTAGATTACTCAGTTGAGGGTAAGGAAACATTAGAACAATTTGATTTAGTTAAAGAAAAAACATTAAAGAATATTGAATTTGCAAAAAATAACGATGCAATTCCATTTGTGGTTTTTAAACCAACCGGAGTTGGCCGTTTTTCCTTATACCAAAAAATTACGGCTAAAGAAGAGCTTACTAACAATGAAAAAAGCGAATGGATTGCTATTGTTAATCGTTTCTATGAAATTTGTTATAAAGCAAAACAATGTAAGGTACCTGTTTTGATAGATGCTGAAGAAAGCTGGATACAAGATGCGGTTGATAATTTAGTAGAAGAATTAATGGAAAAATTCAATAGTGAAAATGCTATAGTATTCAACACACTACAAATGTATCGTCATGATCGAATGAATTATTTGAAAGAATTATATAAAAAAGCTCGTCAAAAAAAAATTCACATAGGGTTAAAAATTGTCCGTGGAGCTTATATGGAAAAAGAAAGAGAAAGAGCCGAGCAATATAACTATCCATCACCAATATGTATAAACAAGAAGGCAACTGACGATAATTATAACAAGGCCATTAAGTTTATCTTAAAAAATGACAATATAGAATTATTTGCAGGAACTCATAACGAAGAGAGTTCATATTTATTGATAGATTTAGCGGAAAAACAAGGGATACTTCCAAGTGACAAACGACTATGGTTTGGACAATTATTTGGCATGAGCGATCATATAAGTCTTAATTTAGCACGAGAGGGCTATAATACGGCAAAATATGTTCCCTTTGGTCCTGTAAGAGATGTGATGCCCTATTTGATCAGAAGAGCCGAAGAAAACACTTCTGTGGCAGGACAAACCAACAGAGAACTTAATTTAATTAAGGAAGAGAGAGCTAGAAGGAAATTATAATGAATTCAGTAGAAGAAATAAAGGAATTACTTCAAAAGAATAAAAAACGACTGAATATAGAACTTCAGCAAAGTAAAGAAGCTGTTCGATTAATTAAAAAATCCACACATACTACTCTTTCAGAGGAAGAAAAAGAGAAGGTAAAAAGCCAACTTCTAGACATTTGTAAAGCGATTCCTGCTTTTACTGTATTTATGCTGCCAGGAGGAGCCTTGTTTTTACCTCTGTTAATTAAGCTAATACCAGATATTCTACCGAGTGCTTTTAGAGATGATGATGAACTACTAAATTAACCACAGTTATTCTTTTTCTCTTCAAGTAAAGTAGTACTTTTGCAACTTGAAAAAATGCATATATGCAATCTATAAGAAATATTGCCATTATAGCTCACGTAGATCACGGTAAAACAACCTTAGTAGACAAAATAATTGATCAAGCGAAAATCTTAGATGATCGAAAAGAACGTAAAGATTTGCTTCTAGATAATAATGACTTAGAGAGGGAAAGAGGAATCACTATATTGTCTAAAAATGTATCTGTTAATTATAAAGATGTAAAAATTAATGTAATTGATACTCCAGGTCATGCTGATTTTGGTGGAGAAGTAGAAAGAGTATTAAAAATGGCAGATGGTGTCTTGTTGTTAGTTGATGCTTTTGAAGGGCCAATGCCACAAACTCGTTTTGTACTCGGAAAAGCTTTAGAACTAGGATTAACCCCCATTGTTGTTATAAACAAGGTAGATAAAGAAAACTGTACTCCAGATTTAGTTCATGAAAAAGTTTTTGATTTGATGTTTGCTTTAGATGCAACAGAGGAACAATTAGATTTTACAACTATCTATGGTTCAGCTAAAAACGGTTGGATGAGTACAGATTGGCAAAACCCTAGAGACAATATTTTAGATTTATTAGATGCTGTAATTTCATCAATCCCAGATGCTCCAAACAGACAAGGTTCTCTTCAAATGCAAATAACTTCGTTGGATTATTCTTCTTTTACAGGAAGAATTGCTATAGGACGAGTTTTTAGAGGAAATTTATATGACAATAAAGATTACATATTATGCAAAGCAGATGGATCTACAAAAAAAGTTAGAATTAAAGAATTACAAATTTTTGAAGGAATGGGTAAAGCTAAAACTTCAAAAGTTAGGAGTGGGGATATCTGTGCAATTACTGGAATTGAAGGATTTGAAATTGGTGATACTATTACAGATTTAGAAAATCCGGAGGCATTACCCAGAATTGAAGTAGATCAGCCAACAATGAGTATGTTATTTACGATAAACAATTCACCATTTTTTGGAAAAGAAGGAAAGTATGTGACCTCTCGACATTTACGAGATCGATTGTTTAAAGAAACAGAAAAGAACTTAGCATTACGTGTAGACGAAACAGAAACGGAAGATAAATTTAACGTTTTTGGACGTGGAGTTCTTCATTTATCAGTTCTCATTGAAACGATGCGAAGAGAGGGATATGAGTTTCAGGTTGGTAGACCTGAAGTTATTTTGAAAGAGATTGACGGTGTTACATCGGAACCATATGAAACTTTGTCAATTGATGTTCCAGAAGATGTAGCTTCAAGAGCAATTAATTTGGTTTCATTACGAAAAGGAGACTTATTGGTTATGGAACCCAAAGGAGATTTACAACATTTAGAGTTTACAATTCCCTCAAGAGGTTTGATTGGATTGAGAAATAAAATTTTAACTGCGACAGCTGGAACTGCAATCATCAATCATAGATTTTTAGAATACGGTCCATTTAAGGGAAAGTTTTCTGAAGAAATTAAAGGAGCAATAGTATCCTCTGCAGCTGGAAAAGCGACCGCATACGCTATTGATAGACTGCAAGATAGAGGACGTTTCTTTATTGAACCCAATCAGGATATTTATATTGGTCAGATTGTTGGCGAAAACGCAAAGTCAGAAGACATGGGTGTTAATTTAATAAAAGGTAAAAAATTAACAAATATTCGTTCTTCAGGGAATGACGATAGTGTTAAAATTTTTCCAAAAATAGATTTTTCACTTGAAGAATTTATGGAATACATTAAAGCAGATGAATATCTCGAAGTAACACCCGATAGTTTACGGATGCGAAAAATTATGTTTAGACCATAAACTTCAATTTTTAAAAATTAGTATTTATTTTTCATTTATCAATGCAATTATTTGATAAAATTCATAAATTAATTTAGAACGATTCCACATAAAATAGTATCTTTGTATAAAATTTTAAAAATATGAAATCATGAGAGCTCATTCAGCTAATCTTCTTAACTCTATTAGTCTTATAGTGATGCCATTATGGGGTTATTTAACTTCAGAAAATCCTTCTGTTACCGCCTTAATTCCTGCAATTGTAGGTGTCATTCTTCTATTGTGTTACACAGGAGTTAAAAAAGAAAATAAAATAATTGCACACGTTGCAGTCCTTCTCACACTTATAATTTTATTTGCTTTAATAAAACCACTTTCAGGGGCCATTGATAGAGCAGATAATTTAGCCATAGTAAGGGTTCTTATTATGATTTTAACTACAATTTTTGCCCTGGTAAAATTTGTGCAAAGCTTTATTGAGGCAAGAAAAAATAGAGAGAAATAATAATTTTCACAAATATTCTCTTTAATGATGAAGAAAGCGGCAGTTGTTTTTGGTTCAGACACAGGTATAACTGAAGAAATTACTCATGATATAGTAGATCATATTGATTTTTTTGATCTTGATATTCAAGAGGTTTCTCAAGTAGATATTTCTTACTTCTCAAAATTTAATTTTTTTATTTTAGGCTTGTCAACTTGGTATGATGGGGATTTGCAAAGTGATTGGGAAGATTTTTTTGAAGATTTTAAAACTATAAATTTTACCGGAAAAACAGTCGCAATTTATGGTTTGGGAGACCAGTATGGATATCATGAATATTTTATTGATGGTGTAGGTATTTTAGCAAAGGTTATTTTGCAAAATGGAGGAAAAATAGTTGGTAACTGGCCAACTAAAGGCTACGATTTTACTCAATCTAAAGCACTTATTAATGAAAAATTATTTTATGGCCTTGCTTTAGACGAAGATAATGAACCAGAGTATACCGCTACTCGAATAAAAAAGTGGACAACACAATTAAAAAATGAATTTCAAATATATATAAAAGATGAAAAA
The DNA here is from genome assembly GCA_949541125.1 of Flavobacterium sp. SCGC AAA160-P02. Lineage (GTDB taxonomy): Bacteria > Bacteroidota > Bacteroidia > Flavobacteriales > Flavobacteriaceae > Polaribacter. Next base: position 1,920 of record CATISV010000207.1, on the reverse strand, counting down.
AAGTATTCTCATAGCAGTAATCGCATTTAATATACTAACTGCCTGTAAAAATGAAAATAAGGATAAAATAAATCAAACGAAGGAAAATACAAATGTTTCCAAAGAATTAAATCTATACACACATAGACATTATCCAACCGATCAAGAGTTGTTCGCACAATTTGAAAAAGAATCAGGGATTACCATTAATGTTGTGAATGCTAGCGCAGATGAATTAATACAAAAAATGACTTTAGAAGGATCTGAGTCTCCAGCTGATGTTCTGATAACCGTAGATGCTGGAAGATTAGTTAGAGCCTCAAATAGTGGATTATTGCAAAGTATTTCCTCGACAGTTTTAGATTCTATAATACCATCACATTTAAGAGATGAAAATGGTCAATGGTTTGGTCTTACAAAACGTGCGCGTGTTATTGCTTATGCAAAAGATCGAGTTAAACCAGAAGATTTGTCTACTTATGAAAACTTAGCAAATGATCGTTGGAAAGATAAAATTCTCGTTCGCTCCTCTGGAAATATTTACAACCAATCATTAATGGCATCCCTCATAGCAAACAATGGAGAGGAAGTTGCCAAAAGCTGGGCAAGCAAAGTTGTAGAAAATATGGCCCGATCTCCTAAAGGTAATGATAGAGATCAAGTAAAAGCAGTTGTTGCTGGTGAAGGAGATTTGGCTATTGTGAATACTTACTATATAGGAAAATTGCTTAATTCCAAAAAACCTGAAGAAGTAAAAGCAGGAAATGGTGTAGGAATATTTTTTCCAAACCAAGAAGGACGTGGTGCTCATGTAAATATAAGTGGAGCAGGAGTTGCCAAATATGCACCCAATAAAGAAAACGCAGTAAAATTTATTGAGTTTTTAGCAAGTAATAAAGCCCAAGAGGTTTTTGGAAAGGCAAACTATGAATATCCTGTAAACCCAAATGTAGAACCATCTGAACTGTTGAAATCATGGGGAACTTTTAAGGAGGATAATCTACCATTATCTGCTTTAGGAAACAATAACAAAAATGCTGTTCTAGTATTTGATACTGTTGGATGGAAATAATATCTTACATTTTTAAAATATTTTCATTTCGCTACTAAAAACCCACATATGGCGTGATACAAATAAATGGTCTTTATATACCATTGCATTAATTTGTTTTATTGCTGTTCCAATCATTACTATAGCCTATAAGTTATTTCTAGGCCCAGGGGAAAGTTGGGGTCATATTGTGGATAATGTATTATTAGAGTATAGTTTAAACACACTTATTTTAAGTGTAGGCTGTATTTTTCTTACTAGTTTTTTGGGGATTTCTTCAGCTTGGATTGTTAGTAGATATGAAATTCCTGTCGGAAAACTATTTGAATGGATGCTAATACTTCCCTTGGCTATACCTTCATATATAACGGCATATGCCTATGCAGGAATGTTTGATTATGGAGGTTTAATATCAAAAATGACATCAACAATAGGTTTTTCAGATATCAGAGTAGATATTATGAATATATATGGGCTTATTTTAGTTTTAAGTGTATCATTATTTCCCTATGTTTATCTTAGCGCACGAGCTGTATTTTTATATCAGTCCAATAGACTTATAGAAGCTTCTAAATTATTAGGCGCATCTGAAATTAAATCTTTTTTTTATGTTGTTCTTCCTATGGCAAGACCCGCAATCGTAGGAGGGTTGATCCTTGTTATCATGGAAGTTTTGAATGATTATGGGGCCGCAAAATATTATGGGGTATCTACCTTTACTACAGGTATTTTCAGATCTTGGTTTTCTCTAGCTGAACCCTCAACAGCCATATATTTATCGTCATTATTACTTTTGTTGGTATTTATCCTCATGTATATTGAACGTTGGCAACGAGGTAATAAAGCGTTCAGTAGTAAAACAGATAATAAAGTACGATTGCCAAAGGTTC
>CATISV010000206.1 GCA_949541125.1 Flavobacterium sp. SCGC AAA160-P02 | reverse complement strand
CCGGAAACATTTTCTGGATACAATAATACTTGCCCCATCATTTTTTGTAGGTAATTTAATTGATTTTTTTTGTTAAAACTTACAGGAACAACCTTCCGAATTCCGATTAATAATTCTATTGGTGATTTTATTTTAACACCGATGTTTTTATCATGATAAAACCATTCTGAATTGAAGATATGAGCCATTAATTTTTTGATATCATAATCTTTATAAAAGAGAGTTGTTATTTCCTCAAGGCGATATTCATCAATAATAGGATTGACAAAATATTTGTAAATTTTTTCACAAATAAACCGGGCACATTGTTTTTGTTCTAGAATGATATCAATAATATCATCCCCATTAAAATGTCCTTTTTTCCCAAAAAAAATCTTTTCCCCATAATCATGTTGTTTTTTTCGCAATAGAAAATCACCATTGTTTTTATATGACCAACCAGTAAATGATCTAGCAGATTCTTTAATATCTTCCTCTGAATAATTCCCAATACCCAAGGTGAAAATTTCCATTAATTCTCTGGCAAAATTTTCATTGGGCTTCATTTTTCTATTTTGTCTGTTATTTAAGTACTTGCTCATTGAGGCTTCTCTTGCAATTGCTTTTACAAAATTTCTAAAATTACCCAAAGCATGTTCTCTTAAGGTATTATTATAGTCTTGTATATGAAAAATATGATTGTCTCTACAGACAAATACATTGGCCCAAAATAAGGTCATTTTTTCTCGAAGGACAGGGTTTGTTTCAGTCAGTCTATCAATCCAGGCATAATTTAGGTCTCTAACTTTTTTTTGACTTCTTTGGCGCAACTTTCTATATCCAGTTTCACCCATTTCTTCTTTTAGTTCTTTTGCAGTTTTGTTTTTTATGGGAATAAATTCTTCAAGATTCAACTGTAGAGGAATCATATTCTGAGTATTCGAAAACAAGTTTTCAACAATGGATGATTTAGATTTGGACTTTATAGTATTTAAAATCGCCACATCAATCCCAAATCCTGCTCTCCAATATAGATGTTGAATGTGCCTTTGTTTCATGTCGTTATGGTATGTGTTTTGACTTTGATTTTTGATAAAGGTTTAATTATTTAAAATCATCTCTGGCGTCGCAACAGTTCTAAATCCTGTATGATCTGACCCAGAATCTATACTAACCCCCATTCTTGCCGAGATTCTAAAACTTGCACAATAGGACTCGTGGCATAAGAAAGACCCCCCTTTCATTACATATTCTTCTTGATAAGGATTACTTGGGTTGTAGGCTGTTTTTGCTCCTGTTGGATTTATAATAGGTTTTGAAATGTCCAATTCTTGATAATAATTTACATTGAATAAATCACTTGTAATTTCCCATACATTCCCTAACATATCATACAGTCCAATATTATTTGGAGGATATGATTTTACTGAAGCGATCAATTCAAAACCATCAATACTTTCATTTTTAACAGGGAAAATTCCTTGCCAAGTATTTGCATTTGTTGTCAATGTATTAATGTCATTTCCCCAAGTAAAAATAGCATCGGTATTATTTCCTTGAGCGGCAGCTTCCCACTCTGCTTCAGTTGGCAATCGTCTGTTTGACCATTTACAGTAAGCAAGAGCGTCTTCATATGCAATGTGAACTACTGGATGATTATCTTTTCCAATAATAGTAGATTCAGGACCTTCAGGATGTTTCCAATTGGCACCAATTTTCCATGTCCACCATTGATAATAATTATTCATATTTACTACGGTACCTACATTTTTATTAAACACTAAACTGCCAGGTTGTAAAATGGAATCATGAGGTTTTGGTGTTCCAGGAGGTAATTGTTTTTTCATCTCTTCCCAATCGATTTTTCTTTCAGCAACTGTTACATAGTTTGTTGCATCAACAAACTTTTTAAATTGCTTGTTCGTTACTTCTGTGACATCAATAAAAAAACCATCAACAGTAACATTATGTCCAGGTTTCTCTCTTGGCATTGCATATGCATCCAAAGCTTTTGCTCCCTGTAAAAATGTTTTTCCTTTTATCCAAATCATGCCTTTTGGGGCCTTTAGTTCAACTAGTGAAGGATTGGTCTTTTCTTTACACCCTATAAAAATTAAAATAAAAGGGATGGTTATAATTTGTAAATATCGCATCATAAAGGTTGAAAAATATTACGGTAATTTTAAAGATAACTTTTTATATTCTAACCGAAAAAAATAAGATAAAATATCCTCAAAATTTATAGTTTTATACCCAAATTTAATAGCATAAAAGAGACTACTAGATATAACTTTGTTAATGATAATTTTTAAGGTAATTTCAAAAATTTAATGAATTTTAAAAAAATACAGATTCTTTAAAAGTATGAAAATAAACGGTTTAAAGAATAATTAAAATAAGAAATAATGAAAGACTATTTGTTTATAATCCTACTTTTTTTAGGAATCAATCAAATACAATCACAAGAAGAATCAAAGCCAAATATTCTTTTCATAGCTGTTGATGATTTAAAACCAACTCTTGGAAGTTATGGAGATTCTTTTGCGATTACTCCAAATATTGATGCCATTTCCAAAAACAGTACTGTTTTTTTAAACAATCATGCGCAACAAGCTATTTGTGGACCTTCAAGAGCTAGTTTGTTAACGGGAAAAAGACCAGATTACACAAAGGTTAGAGATTTGAAAACCAAGATGCGAGATATTCATCCTGCCATTTTAACACTTCCTCAATACTTTAAAGAAAACGGATATGCAACAATTGGAGTTGGTAAAATCTATGATCCAAGGTGTGTAGATAAAGATCGTGACAAGCCTTCATGGAGTGTTCCTTTTATTATGGAAAAAGAACTACTATTCCCGCCAGAATATGGATATCCAGCCTTGGGGTTTTATCAGAGCGAAGAAATAAAAAAGAACGTGTATGCGTTAAGAAAAGAAGCCAAAGATAAGGGAGTGAAAAATATCAATAAGTATGTAAGGGATCGGTATAAGCCTCCTTATGAAAAAGCAGTTGTTCCAGATGATGCTTATATGGACGGAGCGATAGCAAATAAAAGTATTCAAATATTAGATACCTTAGATCCCAATACCACAAAACCATTTTTTTTAGCTATCGGATTTAAAAGACCTCATTTACCTTTTGTTGCTCCAAAAAAATATTGGGATTTTTATGATGAAAAAGATATCAAATTATCTGCTTATCAAAAAAAATCAACAAATGCTGTTGATGTCGCCTATCATAAATCAGGTGAAATGCAGAGTTATAAATCTCCAGAAATTACGTACAATCTAAATGATGAAGGCTTATTAGAGTTAGATATAGAACTTCAAAAGAACCTTATTCATGGCTATTATGCAGCGACCAGTTATATAGATGCTCAAGTAGGTAAAATTATTGATAAATTAAAACAAAAGGGGCTCGATAAAAACACGATTGTTGTAATTTGGGGAGATCATGGATGGCATTTGGGAGACCATAGTTTATGGAATAAGCATTCAAATTTTGAACAAGCAACACGATCTCCGTTGATAATTTATGACCCAAGAATTGATAAAGGATATACTGTAAACTCTCCCACCGAATTTGTTGATGTTTTTCCTACATTAAGTGATTTAGCAGCTCTTGAAATTCCTAAAAACTTAGATGGGGTTAGTTTAAAATTGTATATAAAAGGAGAGAAAAATACAACAAAAGTATATGCAGTAAGTCAATACCCAAGAGGGAAAAGAACAGGTTACAGTTTTAGAACAGAACGCTATCGTTACACGGTTTGGATAAACAATAAAAAAAGCACTGAGCCTATTTTTATTGAAGATATACATGCAGAAGAATTATATGATTATAAAACAGACCCCGATGAAACGGAGAATAAGATATCACTTCCAGCTTATCAAAGAACAGCAAAAACATTTCAAAATTTAGCAGCTAATTATTTTCGATCTCAAGTAAACGCAGAATCCTCGTCAACAAAAAAAAAGATGTCTAACAAATTAAAAATAGGCGCTACCTTAAATTATTATGAACTCAATACGATTAAGAAATCATTGTTTTTAAAAGATTTTAAATACCTAACTCCTGCCAATGCAGCTAAACAAGCAAGAATTCATCCGAGACCTAATGTATGGTCTTGGACTCGAATAGAAGATTTTATTCGTTTTTCAAATAAGCATGACTTAGAAGTTAGGTTGCATGGACCCATAAGCCCTCAGGCCTCAAAATGGGCGAAAGAAGATCATAGGACAAAAGAAGAACTACAAACGAACATGATAGAATTTGCGACTGCATTTGCCAAGAAATTCAATGATGAGCCAACAGTAAAATGGATGGATGTAGTAAATGAAACGATTCTGCCAAATGGCGAATGGTT
>CATISV010000205.1 GCA_949541125.1 Flavobacterium sp. SCGC AAA160-P02 | reverse complement strand
TCGGTCACATTACTCACATCCCACTTACTGATATCTTGATTAAAATAAGTTACATTACTAAACATATTGGACATATCGGTTACATTACTCACATCCCACTTACTGATATCTTGATTAAAATAAGTTACATTACTAAACATATTGGACATATTGGTCACACTACTCACATCCCAGTTACTGATATCCCCTTGAATATTAGTAATATGAGGCGATCGACCTAGTCTCATCATCTCTTCTTCTCCCTCAACATTATTTCCATACCAACAACTTTGGATTTCAGGATTTTTTGGCATACATTTTATTTGAAATAAATTACTCATATCAGTTACCTCACTGGTATCCCATTGAGATATAGGACCATATATTTTCTCAGTTTGATATCTATCTTCAAATACCTCTATGAGTACTTGCCGAATATTTTCTTGAGTTATTTTTTTTTGAGCATTTATTTTTATTGTAAAAAAAATAAATAGTAGTATTTTAAAAAATAATTTCATTTGGTTAGGAATTATAAAATTAATGTTAACTATACAAACTTAATAATTTTAAAAATAACTTAAATTTTTAAAATAGTTTTTTAATTTCTTAAATAAACAATGGATTTTAAATTCATAAGAATATCAAAATTTTGAAGCAATATCGTGTTCTTTTTTTAGCTAGTTTTGCAGCAGAAAAAATTATCTCTTTATATGCTAAATGTTCATAACTTATCGGTCTCTTTTATGGGATCAGATTTATTTTCTGGGATTACTTTTACATTAAATAAAGGAGACAGAGTTGGATTGATAGGAAAAAATGGTGCAGGAAAATCCACCCTTTTAAAGGTACTTTCTAAAGACATGGAAAGCAGTAGAGGAACGATGGCTTTTGATAAAGAGGTCCGTATTGGATTTTTACGTCAAGATATCGATTTTGTTGCTGGAAGAACCATCCTTGAAGAAGCCTACGAAGCTTTTGAAGAAATTAAGGAAACAGAGAAAAAACTTGATCAAATCAACGAACAATTGGCAACAAGAACTGATTATGAAAGTGAGGCCTATGCACAACTAATTATTGATTTTACGGAACTCACTGAACGTTTTGAATTGTTGGGAGGTTATAATTATCAGGGTGATACCGAGAAAATTTTACAAGGCTTAGGATTCCAAAGAGAAGACTTTAATAAACTCACGGATACCTTTTCTGGAGGATGGAGGATGCGAATCGAGTTGGCAAAATTACTCCTTCAAAAGAATGATCTTTTGTTATTAGATGAGCCTACAAATCACTTAGATATTGAATCGATAATTTGGTTAGAAAATTTTTTAAAATCATATCCAGGAGCCATCGTTTTGGTATCGCACGACAAAATGTTTTTAGACAACGTAACTAACAGAACAATAGAAATATCTTTAGGTCAAATCTATGACTATAAAAAACCTTATTCTCAATTCTTATTGTTGAGAAACGAAATCAAAGAAAAACAGCTACAAGCACAAAAAAATCAGGAAAAAGAAATCAAACAAAAACAACAGTTGATTGATAAATTTAGAGCGAAGGCCAGCAAAGCTTCGATGGCACAATCGCTCATTAAACAATTGGATAAGGTAGAACGCATCCAGGTTGATCAAGACGATCTTGCAACGATGAATATTCGTTTTTCCATTTCTAAACAGCCTGGTAAAGTAGTTGTAGAAGCTGAAAATATGAGCAAAAGCTATGGAGATAAACAAGTCCTTGAAAATGTAGATTTATTAATAGAAAGAAATAGTAAAATTGCCTTTGTTGGGCAAAATGGTCAAGGAAAATCTACCCTAGCAAAAATGATGGTGGGAGAAATTCCTTTTGAAGGCTATTTAAAACTAGGTCATAATGTAGAGATAGGTTATTTTGCTCAAAATCAATCAGAATACTTACCACCTGAAAAAACAGTCTTAGAAATCATGGAAGAGACTGCAACTGATAACAATAGGATGCATGTTAGAGATATGTTAGGAGCCTTCTTATTTAGTGGAGATGCCGTTGACAAAAAAGCCAAAGTGCTATCAGGAGGGGAGCGCAATCGTTTGGCATTGTGTAAGCTATTATTATCGCCCTTCAACGTTTTGATTATGGACGAGCCCACAAACCATTTGGATATTGCATCCAAAAATGTGTTGAAAGAAGCTTTAAAACAATTTAACGGGACTTTAATTGTGGTCTCTCACGATAGAGAGTTTTTACAAGGATTAACCTCAACTGTCTATGGATTTAAAGACAAGGTTATCAAAGAATACCTTGGCGATATTGATTATTTCTTAGAGCAACATCAAATGGAAAGTTTGCGTGAGGCAGAGAAAAAAACTGTTGTAAACGGTGAAAAGAATTCCTCTAAAACACAAGTTCACCAATTGTCTAAAGGACGTGATAAAGATTTGAGAAAATTAAAAAATAAATTGTCTAAAACAGAATCTCAGATCACAGATTTAGAAGAGGAAATTTCTAAAATAGATTTGGAATTAGCTCAAAATTATGATCAGGTTTCAGCTCAACCCAACTTCTTTGAAACCTACAAAAGAAAAAAACACCAATTAGAAACTTTACTAACAGAATGGGAATCAATTGAAAATAAAATAGCAAACTTTTCATAACTTGTTATCCTTAGAAATGAAGAAGCATTCTTTAATGAAGAGTAAGAACGAACAAGTCATATTTTCTGAATTGAAAACAATGAGAAATCAGCTCTTTATCAAAAGAGAAGATCAAATTCATCCATTGGTTTCCGGGAATAAGTATAGAAAATTAAAATATAACCTTCAAGATGCCAATCGGCAACAAAAGAAAACACTTCTTACTTTTGGCGGAGCTTTTTCCAACCATATTCTTGCTACAGCGGTGGCAGGGAAATTGCAAAATTTTAAAACAATAGGAGTCATAAGAGGAGAAGAATTAGGAGCAGATCTATCAAGAACTCTTGCAAGTAATTCCACATTAAGAGTTGCTTATGAACATGGAATGAGATTTGAATTCGTTTCTAGAGAAAAATATAGGAATAAAAAAAATTCTAGTTTCCTAAAAAAGCTTCAAGAAAAATATGAAGATTTTTATTTAATTCCGGAGGGAGGAACAAATGAATTGGCTGTAAAAGGATGCGAAGAAATTTTAACAAAAGAAGACAATCAGTTTGATTATATTTGTTTGTGTGTAGGAACTGGAGGGACCCTTGCAGGAATTATTAATTCATCAAAAAGTCATCAAAAGGTACTTGGTTTTCCTGCATTAAAAGGGGATTTTTTAGCAAAAGAAATCCAGCGATATTTGAAAGGAAAAGATAATTGGGGATTGATCAATGATTATCATTTTGGAGGCTATGCAAAATATAACGATGAATTGATTCATTTTATCAATCGTTTTAAAAATGAGACTAAGATTCCTCTAGATCCAATTTACACAGGAAAAATGATGTTTGGAATTGTAGACATGATTGTGAACAATAAATTCAATACAGGAAGTAAAATATTGATGATTCATACCGGTGGATTGCAAGGAATTGATGGATTTAACCAACGTTTACTTAAAAAAAATCATCACCCATTAAACCTATGTAAATGAGGGTTCAATTACTTTTCATATTCGTGGTTGCAATGTTATTAGAAGGTTGTAGTTCTTCTAGAAAAATAGCAACAAATAAAAAACAAAAAAGAGTTGTCACAGAAAGTAAATTAGATAAATTACCTTCTGTAAAACAGTCACAGCATGTTAAGAAACTTCAGAGAGAGAATAAATCCTTAAATAAATACACACTTCAATACATTCGTAAATATGCACCATTGGCTGTTTTAGAAATGCATAAATACGCTATCCCTGCCAGTATAACTCTTGCACAAGGAATTTTGGAATCAGGCAATGGAAGAAGTCAATTAGCCTCAAAATCTAACAATCATTTTGGAATAAAATGTCATACCGGTTGGAAAGGAGGGAAAGTATACCATGACGATGATGAAAAAGGAGAATGTTTTAGAAAGTATAAATACGTGGAGTCTTCTTATAAAGATCATTCAGAATTTTTATCGAAAAGAAGGCGTTATGCAAATTTATTTAAACTTAGAAAATCTGATTACAAGGGTTGGGCAAAGGGCTTGAAAAAAGCTGGTTATGCCACCGACAAAAAATACCCCAAAAAACTCATTAAAATTATAGAAACCTATCGGCTGTATGAATTTGATAAGTTTACTAAAAAAGACTTAAAAAGAAGTAAAAAAGAAGTAAAGACCTCTTTGAAAAAAGATAAAATCAAACCAAAAAAAATCACCCGAAAATCATATATCGTTCAAAAAGGAGATACACTTTATTCCATCGCTAGAAAATTTAACACCACTGTTGACTCTTTAAAAAAGATCAATGATTTAAATAGTAATACAATTTCAATCAACCAAGAATTAATTGTACCTGAAATTCGTTAAATCAGATTCATAGTTCATTTTTTGGCATCATAAAAATTACTCCTCATCTACCAAGAATAATTCTTTTGAATTGCTTGTTTTTTTATCACATTTATAATCACACTCTCCAATTCATTGGTCTTTGTTGATTCTTGTTGCTTTTTTGCAACGAAGACTCTTCTTTTACGATCTAATTCACTAATTTTCTTTTTAATTAAGATCCTTTCTTTTCGCTGCTCCTCAACATATTGTTGTAATTCTGTATCAGACATTTTTTGTAGTTCTTTTGGAAGAAAAGCTCGTTTAATTTTGGAATAATTAATTTCTTTATCCGCAGATTTATCGACTAAATCCCAAGAAGGATTTTTATATAAACGTTTACTCTTACTAATGGTTCTTCCAACACTTACTGGGGCAGAATAGCTCTCAGCATTACTATCCTGTGTGGCTTGTTTTTTGAATTGATTAGCACCGTCACTTCCATAATAGATATACGTTTTATTTAAACGTTTATTTAAAATAATAATGTCTTCATCGTATGGGGTAATGATATGAATGATCTTTTTATTTTGATCAATATTCATATACTCTCCACCTCCTATATTGGCTCCTTCTTGCCACTTCTCTGAAATACCTTGTTTGTAATTACCACAAAAAATAGTATTGATAATAACATCCCTTTCTTTTGCATCAGAAATAGCTTCTTTAAAATTAATTTTTCCTTGAGTAAAAGGTTCATTTCCAGCAATAAAAATGAGACGGAGATCATTTTTATTATCTCCCCAGTCTAGCTCTTTCAAAGAAGTGCTGATTGCTTGTCCACAATATTCTTTTCCTCCATTGGTAGTGAGCGAAAATAATTTTTCGGATATTTCATCCAAATCACTGCTAAACGATAAAACTTTTCTTATAAAGCCATCTGATGATTCTAGATCATCATTTCCATACTCGTATAGAGCAATTTTTAAATCAGGTTTTTGAATCCCATATTTAGCATATGATAATTCATTGACAATTTCCCACAGTTGGGCTTTTGCTTGGCTAATTAGACCATCCATGCTATTACTAGTATCTAGTAATAATGCAACTTTGATGGTTTGTTGATGCGTCTCTTTAGTATTATTGGCCGATAAAGTACTTGTAATACCAATGAAAAATAAAGGGATGATTTTTAATAGTAAGTTCTTCATAGTTAATTTAGCTTTAAATTATGCAAAATGTATCTCATTATTTTTGAATATTTTAAATTTGATTGCAATAGTGATGCCAACTATTTTCAAATAGTAATGAATTATTAATTTTCAGATAATATTATGATTTTAAAACAATTGATTGCAGTAAATTCATACTCTTGAAATATTGATGCCTTAGTTAAAAATAAGTGCTAGAAATCAAATATTATAAAAATAAAACCAATGAAAATCATCAAACCTGTACGAGGAAAATATCCACAGATTTCAGAAGATTGTTATATCGCTGAAAATGCAACAATTGTAGGAGAAGTTAGCATAGGTAAACAGTGTAGTGTCTGGTTTAATGCTGTAATAAGAGGAGATGTTCACTTTATAAAAATTGGAAATCAAGTAAATATCCAAGACGGAGCGGTAATCCACGCGACCTATAAAAAATCACCAACAACTATTGGAAATAATGTGTCTATAGGTCATAATGCTATTGTTCATGGATGTACGATTCAGGATAATGTATTGATCGGTATGGGAAGTATCGTTATGGATGATTGCCTAATAGAAAGTAATTCAATTATTGCGGCAGGTGCAGTAGTTACAAAAAATACTCATGTGAAAAGCGGAAGTATTTATGCTGGAGTTCCTGCCAAAAAGATACAGGATGTTTCAAAAGAAATGATTTCTGGAGAAATTAATAGAATTGCTAGAAATTATGTAAACTATTCTCGTTGGTTTCAAAAATAAAAAAACTCGATAATTGAATACCGAGTTTTATTTAAACACTAATTTTATTTATTCAATAGCGATCAACTCTATTTTTCATGCTTCTTTTTTTCTTCCCCATGAGTCCTTTTTTATGAAGTTCTGTAAATTTTTCAAATTGTTCTTTATTTAAAACAGACTTCATTTTTTTTCGAAAAGCAATTCGCTTGTCTAATAGTTGATTTGCAAGTTCGTATTTTTTATTCGCATCCATATTATTCATTTCTTCTCTAGCTTTCCTGATTTTTTTCCTTTGTGTCCTAATATCATTGAATTGTTGAGTAAGAATTGGGGTTAATGCTAGTTGTTGCATTTCTGTTAAGTCTAATTCTAATGTCATTTTTTTAACCGAAAGAGTTACTTTTTGCTGTAAGGTAAAATCTCCCTTTTGTTTTCTATTATGTTTTTTTTGTGCCTGTGTAGTAAAAGAAAAAGCAATTACAAGTATTAAAATTCCTATTGTATTTTTCATAAAAAATAATTTATATTGTTTTATTTACATTAATTTGACTCATAAAATTTTAAAAAGTTTAAATTTGAATTCTATTTTAATAGATTATTAACAAATTAACGTATGAAAAAAATCCTTTTTTTAATATTGTTTATATCCTCTCTAGCCTTTGGACAGCGGATACCAGAAGTAAATTTATCAAATCCTAGAGCAACGGTTTACACACATGTTTATTTTTTACAAAATACCTCCTACAATCCTCAAAAATCAGCAAAAACTATATATGGTTTAGATGAAAAAGAGGCTATTGAGGCAGTTATAAAAATTAAAAGAATTCTTGACGGTAAAGGGTTAAAAATTGATTTCAATAGAATCCCTAATGATTCTATGTATACTGATAGTATAGGTTTTTTAACGCAACATAAATTTGTTTTATTTCCAAAACGTATGCCTTTGATTTCTGTAGAAAAAAAGGGTTTATCATGGTATTATTCTTCTGAAACAGTAGAAAATTTAGATCTTTTATATGCAGAAACATTTCCTTGGTATATAGAAAAAATACAGGATGTTGTCCCAAGAGTTGGACATCAAAAATTTCTCTCTGTTGAAGTTTGGCAATATTTTGCATTTATTTTGTTATTGGCATTATCATTCTTATGGTATTTAATTGCCAAGGCGTTGGCATTCTATTTCTTAAAAAGGATTTTATATAAATACACAAAAAATAAAAATAGTGAGGTTAATACTACGCTAAAAAAATTAGCGCACCCAATTAGTTTGTTAATTGCTATATGGTTAATAAAGAAAGTTCTACCATCATTACAATTTGGTTTAGAGATTAATAGTTGGCTATTTTTGGCTTTTAACATAGCCTCTACTATTTTTTGGATATATGTATTCTTAAAGTTGGCACAGGTACTCATTAGCTTATTTCAAGAATATACCCAGAAAACAGAAAGTAAATTAGATGATCAGCTGACTCCAATTTTAAGAAATTTTTCAACGGTTATCATAGCTATTTTTGGAATTTTCAAACTACTTCTTTTATTTGGAGTAGATCCTACAACGATTCTTGCAGGTGCATCTATAGGAGGTCTAGCCATTGCTTTTGCATCACAAGACACCGTCAAAAATCTAATAGGAACAGTAATGATTTTTATTGATAAACCCTTCCATATAGGTGATTGGATATCTGCTGGTGAAGTAGTTGGAACCGTTGAGGAGGTTGGTTTTAGGTCTACAAGAATTAGAGCTGCGGATACTTCTATATTCCAAATCCCTAATAGTAGATTGTCAGAATTGGTTATTAACAATAGTGGTTTACGCCTATACAGACGTTATAATACTCAACTAGGTCTCCGATATGATACCCCGCCAGAGCTCATTGAAGCTTTTGTGAAAGGAGTTAGGGAAATTATTATTACACATCCAGATACAAAGTCAGATTCTTATAATGTTGAATTTACCGGATTTGGTGATTCTGCTTTATTGATATTGATGAATATGTATTTAAAAAATTTGGCATGGGCCAAAGAACAGCAATCGAGACATCAAATCCATATTGCTATTGTAAAATTAGCAAAAGGATTAGGGGTTGATTTCGCATTTCCATCAACCACTGTTATGATTGAACAGTTTCCTGAAAAAAAATCATCTAATCCTCATTATGACTATGATGAAAAAAGCATTGATACTGTTATACATAAAGTCGTTGAGGATTTTAAAACCAATTTTAAAGATACTACTAAACAAGAGTAGGATTCTTATCCATGGAATTTATAAGTTTGATATGGTAGTAATCTATTTATTCTTTAGTAGATTATATCAATAAAGAAAATTAGTAACAGAGTATCAGTTAATTTATTTATATTTAAATCAGAATTCACATTTATATAACCATGAAAAATCATATAATTTATTTACTTCTATCCTTATTTATAGTCAGTTGTTCAAATGACGAGATTGATCTTACAGTTTATAATTCTGAAATATCTGCTATAGAAAACTTAAATAATGGAGTCCCTGTTTTAGATATTATAGCAGAGATTGGAATAAGCCCTTTATATGGTTTAGAATATGGAGGTGGATTTATTTTTCATGTTAACGAGACTGATGGAAGTCTTCTTGTAGCAACAGATTATTCTGAGATTGGTGATGTTGCTTGGGGCGATGTTTTTGATTTGGATACCAGCCCTGAAATTGGATCAGGACCCGAAAATACGGAGCAAATTATTATTGGAAATTTAAATGACAATAGTGTTAATGGCACCGAATTCGGAAGTGATAATTATGCCTTTAAAATAGTTAGCGATTTAGAATATAGAGATTTTAATGATTGGTTTATTCCAAGTAGTGGATCAATGAAGGCCATATATGACAATGTACACTCTTTAGGCTTTGGTAATTTTGATGAAACATTAATTTATTGGTCCTCCACAAAAGAAGGCTATTTTCCATATGTAATGGCTTTTAATTTTAATTCTTGGGGAGGAGAAGCTTTTCCTGGGTCATGTCTAGTGGTAAATGGTGTTTTAATTGCCAGAAAAATTTAAAATAGGTAATCATCCCCAAGGTATCTGTCTATAGTCTTACCCAAACATAGGATAACAAAATAAATAGTACAAATTTTAGTAACTTTTCTTTATATTTTAGCGAATAAATAATTCCATATGAATATTACTAGAGCTATTGAGAATGTTTTTAAAAAATATTTACCATCCCCATTTACGATTGCGATTTTATTAACCTTTTTGACTATTTTTTTAGCATTATTTTTTACAAGACCCGCTGATGAAAGTACCATTGAATACACGTTACAGATTTTAAAATTTTGGGAAAGAGGAATTTGGTCTACGTCTTTATTAGAGTTTTCCTATCAAATGATGCTAATTTTAGTTTTGGGTCATGTGTTGGTATTAAGTAAGCCGGTAAGTAATTTAATATTAAAAGTTACCCGATTTTGCAAGGACACAGCAACAAGTGCTGCAATTGTTGCTAGTATAACAATGCTTGTCGCCTTTTTTAATTGGGGATTGGGGCTTATTTTTGGAGCCTTGTTGGCAAGAAAAGTTGCAGAGCATGCACAGAGAAATAACATCCAATTAAATTATCCAATTATTGGTGCAGCAGGGTATATGGGATTGATGGTTTGGCATGGCGGAATTTCAGGATCTGCACCCATAAAAATTAATGAGGACGGACATATCGCTGGTATCATGAAAAACGTCTCTTCATCTGATATTTTATCTCAGATCCCAGAAGTTATTGATTATAGTCAGACCGTTTTTAGTCTTTCTAATCTGTTAATTTTTTTCATGGTACTTATCACCATAACAGGGTTGTTTTATATGCTAGGAAAAAAATCGAATCCAACAGAAATACACTTACAAGAATATAAAATGTATGAGCAAACTACAGCAAAAACAAGGGCTGAGAAGTTAGATAATTCAAAAATTCTAGCCCTTACTTTTGGGTTGCTTATTCTTATAGCCTTTTTTTATAGATATTTTGAACAAATTAAAGAATTGAAAATCACACCAAACCTTATCAATTTTTTAATGTTAGGCTTAGGGATAATTTTACATGGTAGCTTTAAGAAATTTACAAATGCTATTGGAGAATCCATCTCTGATATTTCCGGAATACTTATTCAGTTTCCGTTGTATTTTGGAATTATGGGAATTATGAGTAATAGCGGTATGGTAAGTCAAATATCTGATTTCTTTGTTTCTGTTTCTACTATAACCACACTGCCAATTTTTACTTTTTTTAGTGCTGGATTGGTCAATATTTTTGTCCCCAGTGGAGGTGGTCAATGGGTAATACAAGGCCCCATTGTCGTAGAATCAGCCTTACAATTAGGTGTTCCTTTAAATAAAGCAATTATGGCATTAGCTTACGGAGATCAGGTCACTAATATGCTCCAACCTTTTTGGGCGCTACCGCTATTAGGAATCACAAAATTAAAAGCGAAAGAGATTTTACCTTACACATTAATTGCTATGATCGTTGGAAGTATTATTTATATTGTTGGATTATTGATGTTTTAATTTTTAACACAAAATGATTTGGCTTTCAGAAAAAATAGAATTTCCGCCCTATGAATCTGCAACAAAAGATGGTGTCATTGCTATAGGTGGTGATTTATCACCGGAACGATTAATATATGCATACCAACATGGAATTTTTCCCTGGTATTGCAACGATGATCCTATTGTTTGGCATAGTCCTCCCCAAAGAATGGTCTTATATCCAGATGAATTAATCATTTCTAAATCCATGAGGAAAATTCTTAAAAATGGAAATTTTCTCATTACAGAAAATAAAGCTTTTGAAGATGTGATTTATTATTGTAAACATATAAAAAGAAAAAACGATGTTGGGACTTGGATTACAAATAAAATGGAAAAAGCTTATATCAATCTCCATCAATTAGGGTATGCAAAATCAATTGAAGTATGGCAATTGGGTACTCAAGTAGGTAATAGTGATATGAAATTGGTTGGTGGATTATATGGAGTAGAAGTTGGTAAGGTTTTCTGTGGAGAAAGTATGTTTTCCTTGGTTTCTAATTCTTCAAAAGTTGCATTTATTCATTTGGTTCAGTCTAATCGATACAAACTTATCGATTGCCAAGTGTATAATGATCATTTATCGAGTTTGGGGGCAAAGGAAATTTCAAGAAATGAATTTTTAAGTCAATTAGTTGCTTATATTTGAATTTCAAATTTTAGCCAACTATGAACATACAAAATGCACAACAACAAGTAGATAATTGGATTCAAAATCATGGTGTTCGTTATTTTAATGAACTCACTAATATGGCTCAACTTACTGAAGAAGTTGGTGAAGTTGCCAGAATTATAGCAAGGAGGTATGGTGAACAATCTGAAAAAGAATCAGAAAAAGAAAAGGACTTAGGAGAAGAGTTGGCAGACGTAATGTTTGTTGTTTTTTGTTTGGCTAATCAGACAGGTATTGATTTACAAGAGTCTTTTCAAAAGAAATTAGAGATCAAAACAAAACGAGACCATGACCGTCATCACAATAATAAGAAACTACAATAAATGCATTAATCTTTAAGGATTAAAAAAGATTTTCTCTTTAGTATGGGTTTAATCTAATTGAATTAAATCAATCTGATTTTCTCTTACTTTTTCGTTCAGAATTTTTACATTTTTATTAAATATATCATAGAGTTTTGCCAATTCTATATCAATTTGTTTATTGATTTCATTTTTAAAATCAATCGCTTGTTGTGTTGGTCTATAACTTCCTATTCTAGTTAAAGAATTTAAATGTGCCAATTTATTGTTTAAACGAATTGGAAAATTTAAAGGATCTTGGTTGCTTCTACTTTTTGTTTGATATAAAGTTTCTTCAATTTTAGTCATCTTTTCTACCAAAGTTTTAGCATACTCTAACAATTCTTTATGTTTGTTTTTGTCCTTAATGGATTTTTGTAAAGATGTTATTTGAGTTCTAAGTTTTTTTACATTTTTCAATGCCTTATGAATCTCGGTCACCTTGGCATTGATATCATTAATAAAATTAAATTGTGCTTTCGCATCGTCTAATGTATTTTCAGAAATAGGATTTTTTAGAATGGTAAAGTTTTGAGATTTTGAAGCTTCACCAACTGTCAAGGTTACCTTATAATCTCCAGGCAATGCCATTGGGCCACTTAAAGATGCCCACCATAAAATCATTCCTTTAACTTTTTCTGCACCTGGATACATCATATCCCAGTAAAAAATATTATTGCCTTTTTCTACCTTTAGTTTCTCCTCCTTATTTTTTTTATTAGGTTGGTTACTAAATGTTTTAATCAAATGATTATCATTATCATAAAAGCTTAATGTCACCAAGTCTTTTTTCTCTTTTTCTTGTATGTAATAATTGATGGCAACTCCGCCAGGATGGTTCGTTCCAGCGGTTTTAGACGTTCTCCCATTTCCACCTCCCATTCTATAGCTATCCTGTGGTTTAAATAAAATAACATCCTCTTTCATCAGGCTTTTTGTGAGTTGGTGTATGGGTGTTAAATCATCAATCATCCAAAAGGATCGCCCTTGTGTTGCCACTATTAAGTTATTGTTTTTAATTGCCATATCTGTTATAGGTACTATTGGTAAATTCAACTGGAATTTTTGCCAATTAGCGCCATCATCGAAAGAAATATAGACACCTCTTTCTGTTCCTGCATAGATTAATCCTTTACGGTTTGGGTCTGCAATTAATGCACGTGTAAAATCTTCGGCCCCAATTCCATTAGTGATTTGTTTCCAAGATTTTCCGTAATCCTCTGTTTTGTAAATGTATGGGAGATAATCTCCAGTTTTGTATTTTGTCCCAACAACATAGGCGCCTCCTTTGGTAAAAGGATCAATTTCAATACAATTAATCATCATCCATTCCGGCATTTTTTTTGGTGTTACGTTCGTCCAGTTTTTACCACCATCTTTGGTGATATGAACTAAACCATCATCAGATCCTGTCCAAATTAATCCTTTTTCATCCTTAGATTCATTGATAGCGAAAATAGTTCCATAATACTCAACTCCAGTATTATCCTTTGTAATAGGGCCTCCAGAGGGGCCTAGAGTACTAGGATCATTTCTTGTTAAATCTGGACTAATGATTTCCCATGATTGCCCTTCATTTGTTGTCATGTGCAAATGATTAGAAGCAGCATATAATTTATTTTTTTGGTGTGGAGAGAACATAATAGGAAAATTCCATTGAAAGCGGTATCTAAAATCCTCAGCTCCATGGCCCATTGGATCATCTGGCCAAACATTGATGGCTCTGGTTTCTCCTGTTTTATGATTTTTTCTAGTCAGTAAGCCACCATAACTACCTCCATAAACAATATCATTATTTGTTGGATCAATAGCCAAGTGGGCACTCTCTCCACCAGCAGTTGATTCCCAATCAGATTCTCCAATAAATCTACCTTGTGTTCGATGAGCAATTCTAACTGTTGAATTGTCTTGCTGAGCTCCATAAATCCTATAAGGAAAATGATTGTCAGTGGTCACTCTATAGAATTGAGAAGTTGGTTGATTCATGTAGGTCGACCAATTTTCTCCAGCATCAAAAGAAACTTGTGCCCCTCCATCATCACCAATAATCATACGTTGGTTGTCTTCTGGAGCAATCCATAAATCGTGATGATCTCCATGTGGTGCATTAAAAGTTTTGTAAGTTTTTCCTCCGTCTGTAGACTTGTGGTATTGAACATTTAAAACATATAGAATATTTTCATCTTGTGTGTCTGCATAAAGACGAGTATAATACCATGCACGTTGGCGTAATTTACGTTCATTATTGATTAATTTCCATGTTTTTCCAGCATCTGTAGATTTATAAACTCCTCCTTCTTTATTTTCAATTAATGCCCAAACAATATTAGAATTAACAGGAGAAACTGTAACTCCACTAATTCCCCAAATCCCAGAAGGTAAGCCCTTGTTGTTAGAAATATTAGTCCAGGTTTCGCCTTCATCAGTACTTTTCCATAAAGCAGAACCATCTCCTCCACTTGACAAACTATAAGGAGTTCTTCTTACATTCCAAGTAGTTGCATACAAAACTCTTGAATTATTGGGATCGATAATTAAATCAACAACTCCTGCATCTTTATTTACAAATAATTTTTGATTCCAAGTTTTTCCTCCATTAGTTGATTTATAAATTCCTCTTTCTGCAGAAGATTTATATAAATCTCCTAGAACTCCCGCAAAAACAATATCTGGATTTTTGGGATGAATACGAACTCTTGGAATGTGTCGAGCATTTTTTAAACCCATGTGCTCCCATGATTTCCCTGCATTTACAGATTTCCAGATTCCATCTCCTGAAGAAACATTTCCTCGAACTGTTTTTTCTCCATTTCCAACATACATGACATTATTATCCCATTCACTTATAGCAATAGAGCCAACAGATCCTCCAAAAAAACCATCAGATATATTTTCCCAGGTATTCCCTGCATCTGTTGTTTTCCAAACACCTCCTCCGGTAGCACCAAAATAGAATAAATTTGCTTTGTCAGCAACGCCAGCTACAGCAGCACTTCTACCTCCTCTGAACGGACCAACATTTCGCCATTTTGTGGCTTTATAATAATCCTCAGAATATTTGGTAGAATTCTTTTGAGCATTAACTTTGTAGTTTTCAGAAAATAGAAGACATAAAAGAATAATAAATATTTTTTTCATGTTAATTAGTTTTTTAGAGTTTAAATGTAAGAATTTTATAAATTGGGAAAAATTATTGATGAATATTTATTTAAAAGAAGTTAAAAATAAACAGATAGTAAAGGATGTTTTTATTTCAGGATCAAAGAGTGAATCGAATAGATTACTGATTTTACAGAAGTTATTTAATGACATTACTATAAAAAATTTGTCAGATTCTGATGATACGCTTCATTTACAAAAGGCTTTGTCTTCTAAAGAACAGACTATAAATATTGGGCATGCTGGAACTAACATGCGTTTTTTAACTGCTTTTTTTGCTTCACAAAAAAATAAAGTAGTTGTTCTTTCAGGATCAGAAAGAATGCATAACCGTCCAATAAAAATTTTGGTAAAAGCTCTAAAAGATTTGGGAGCTGATATTTCTTATATTCAAAAAGAAGGGTATCCCCCCCTTAAAATTATAGGGAAGGAATTAACTCAGAGTAGGGTTCAAATTAGTGGAAATATAAGCAGTCAATATATTTCTGCTCTACTATTAATAGCTTCTTGCTTACCAGAAGGATTACATATAGATCTTCTTGGTAAAATTACTTCTATATCTTATATAAATATGACCTTGTCTTTGTTGCATAAATTGGGAATAGAAACATTCTTTAAAGATCAAATAATTCAAGTAAAACCATTTCAAGAAATAGAAAAACAGACTTTCGTTGTAGAATCTGATTGGAGTTCTGCTTCCTATTTTTACTCGATAGTTGCTTTTAGTGACATTGGATCAGAGATTAGATTATCCTCTTATAAAAAAGAAAGTTTACAAGGAGATTCAGCTTTGGCCGATATTTATGAGTTTTTTGGTATAAAAACTATTTTTGATGGGAATACAATTTTACTTAAAAAAGTTGCAGAACATCAAAAAGATATATTGATTTTAGACTTAAATAAAACTCCAGATATTGCTCAAACAATTGCTGTTACATGCTTTGGGTTGGGTGTTTTATGTAAATTAACAGGGTTACATACGCTAAAAATTAAAGAAACAGATCGATTAGAAGCTTTAAAAGTTGAGCTGACAAAATTAGGGGCGATTATTTCAGTGAGTACGCATAGTTTACATATAAAGAGTAGTTCAAAAATAAATTCTAATATTTCTATAGAAACCTATAATGATCATAGAATGGCAATGTCATTTGCTCCTTTAGCCATGAAAACTTCCATTGAGATTTTAGATGCTGATGTGGTGAGTAAATCTTATCGAAATTTCTGGGGAGATCTTAAACAAATAGGTTTTCAATTAAATTAATCTGTCAAACACTTGACAAGGCCTTCTCACAAATCGTATATTTGCCGCCGTCACAATAAAATTTACATATGAAATTATCCCATTTTAATTTTGAATTACCAGAGGAGTTATTAGCAGAATACCCAGCAGAACACAGGGATGAATCTCGTCTGATGGTTTTGAATCGTAAAGAACAAAAAATAGAACATAAAATGTTTAAAGATGTCATTGATTACTTTGATGAAGGTGATGTAATGATGTTA
Organism: Flavobacterium sp. SCGC AAA160-P02; assembly: GCA_949541125.1. GTDB lineage: Bacteria > Bacteroidota > Bacteroidia > Flavobacteriales > Flavobacteriaceae > Polaribacter. The sequence goes on along the minus strand of CATISV010000205.1, from coordinate 1,212 downwards.
AATAATACTAAGGTTTTTCCAGCAAGAATGTTTGGAAATAAAGAAAAAACAGGAGCAAGAATTGAAGTTTTTTTGTTAAGAGAATTAAATGCTGAAAACAGATTGTGGGATGTTTTAGTTGATCCTGCAAGAAAAATTAGAATTGGGAATAAGTTGTTTTTTGGGGAGGATAATAGCCTAGTAGCTGAAGTAATTGATAACACAACTTCTAGAGGACGTACCTTACGTTTTTTATTTGATGGAGAATATGATGATTTTAGAGCAAAATTATTAGAGCTTGGACAAACACCATTGCCTAAATATATCAAAAGAGAAGTAGAGCCCTCTGACCAAGAACGTTATCAAACTATTTTTGCAAAAAATGAAGGTGCAGTAGCAGCACCAACTGCAGGCTTACACTTTTCAAAGCATTTAATGAGACGTCTTGAAATTAAAGGGATAGATTTTGCTGAGATTACTTTGCATGTGGGTTTAGGAACATTTAGTCCAGTTGAAGTTGAAGATTTATCGAAACATAAAACAGATTCTGAGCAAATTATTATTCCTTCTGGAAGTGCAAATATTGTTAATAATGCAATAGAAAATAAAAGAAGAGTTTGTGCAGTTGGAACTACAGTAATGCGTACTGTAGAATCTTCGGTATCTGCTAGTGCTACATTAAAGAGTTATTCAGGTTGGACTAATAAATTTATTTTCCCTCCCTATGATTTTAGCATTGCAAACTCTATGATTACAAATTTTCATTCACCAAAATCTACGCTAATGATGATGGCAGCTGCCTTCGCTGGATATGACTTTTTATTAGAAGCCTATAAAACAGCAGTTAAGGAAAAGTATAGGTTCCATACCTATGGAGATGCCATGTTGATTATTTAATTTTCTAAAAAGATAAAATCAAGGCCTCATAGACATCCTATGAGGTTTTGTATTTTCTTTCCTAATGAAGCCTAAGAAAAAAGACATACGATCCTTATCCAAAGAACAATTGAGAGCCTTTTTTGAAAATAATGGAGACAAAGCTTTTCGTGGAAATCAGGTATATGAATGGTTATGGCATAAGTCATTACATACGTTTGATGAGATGACCAATATTTCTAAACAGACAAGAGAAATGCTCCAAGAAAACTTTGTAATCAATCACATAGAAGTTGATTCTATGCAACGAAGTGAAGACGGGACCATTAAAAATGGAATTCGATTACATGATGGTTT
>CATISV010000204.1 GCA_949541125.1 Flavobacterium sp. SCGC AAA160-P02 | reverse complement strand
ATTCATGCCAGAGTTCAGGAAATTATAGAACATGTCTATTTAGAAATTGAAAATTACGGTCATGAGACCCAAAAAGGAAAACTAATTGCAGGGATAGTTTTAACGGGTGGAGGATCTCAGTTAAAGCACCTAAGACAACTTGTAGAATATATTACAGGAATGGATGCCAGAATTGGTTATCCAAATGAACATTTGGCGGGAGATTCAGATGATGGATTGTCTAGTCCTTCTTATTCAACAGCAGTAGGTCTATTGATGGAAGGTCTAGAAAACCATCACAGAGAGCAAAAAGAGGAAGTCAATACAGAAGTTGAAAATCAAGAGGATACAGAGATAGAAAAAACACCACCATCTAAAAAGAAATCTTTCTTTGAAAAATTTACGGATGGATTGAAAGAATTTTTAGACAATGCAGAATAATAAAACAACCAAAATATAAACGTTATATGAGCACAGAATTAGATAACATTTTATTTGATATGCCCAAATCACAATCCAATACAATAAAAGTAATCGGAGTTGGAGGAGGAGGTAGTAATGCTGTAAATCATATGTTTCAGCAAGACATCAAAGGAGTAGATTTCGTCATTTGTAATACAGATGCACAAGCATTGGAAAATAGTCCAATACCTAACAAGATTCAGTTAGGAGCCAATTTGACCTCGGGTCTTGGAGCTGGAGCAAATCCTGATATAGGAGAACAAGCGGCTAAAGAAAGTATTAAAGAAATTCAACAGATGTTAAATACTCAAACAAAAATGATATTTATCACTGCTGGAATGGGAGGAGGAACTGGAACAGGAGCTGCACCAATTATCGCTAAAATTGCAAAAGATATGGATATTCTTACTGTGGGAATTGTTACCATGCCATTTCAGTTCGAAGGAAGAATGCGATCAAAACAAGCACAAATTGGAATTGACCAATTACGTGATAATGTAGATTCTTTAATTGTTATTAATAATAATAAGTTAAGGGAGGTATATGGAAATTTAGGCTTTAAAGCAGGTTTTTCAAAGGCAGACGAAGTATTATCGACTGCTGCGAGAGGGATTGCAGAAGTTATAACCCACCATTATAAGCAAAATATAGATTTACATGATGCAAAGACAGTACTTTCTAATAGTGGAACAGCAATCATGGGATCTGCAAAGGAAGAAGGAATAACGAGAGCAAGAAATGCAATTATTAAAGCATTAGATTCTCCATTATTAAATGATAATAAAATTACAGGAGCAAAAAATGTGTTATTATTAATTGTTTCTGGATCAAATGAGGTAACGCTTGATGAGATTGGTGAAATTAATGATTTCATTCAGGCTGAGGCTGGTTTTGATGCAAATATCATCATGGGAATTGGGGAAGATCAACAACTTGGAGAAGCAATTTCTGTTACAATTGTAGCAACAGGTTTTGCCCCAGATCAGCAAAGTAATATTACTAATACAGAAGTAAAGAAAATTGTTCATACCCTAGAGGACGAACAAAAAGCAACCTATCATTTTTCTGATAAAGTGTTGTCTAAAACGCCATTAGTTGACGATTCCGAAGAGAGTGTTGAAAAGAAAATTATTCATGTCTTGGAAGATGATATTGAAGAAGAAATAATGGATTTGATTCCTACTTCGGAGTTTATTAAAAATCTTGAGGTTGTATATGATGAAATTATAGATCAAGATATTTCAGAAGATGATTTTGTCATTACAAATGTAACGGCTGATCTTAAACAAAAGGATTTGGAAGAATCATCATCAATCCAGGGAGACTTATTATTTGATCTTCCAATACATGGTGATGAGGAAATTAAAATCGATAAAGTTGATAGCTGTGTTGAGTTAACTTCTGAGATTCTAAACTTAGAAGTAAAAGATCCAGTCGAAGTTTCAATTGATGAAGGAGAAATTGTAGATAAAAGACATGTGTTAGAGGATTTTGATATTCAACCTACCATTGGAAAAAGTTCATCAATTCTAAAGGAAGAAGTTTCGGAAAAAGAACTACAATTCGAATTAAAATCAACGACACCTAACCCCGAAATCAAAGAAAAAGTAACTGAAAGTGAAGAAGTATCTCCAATGAGTCTCACAATTTCAGAACTTCAAAAAAGGGCAGAAGAAAGGCGACGAAAAATGAAAGGATTCAATTATAAGTTTACTGACCAGATGAATAAAAATATTGATGAAATTGAACGACAACCTGCTTACAAGAGATTGGGGGTAAGTTTAGATGATACGAATACTGCTATCAGTAAATCTAAAACCACCTTATTGATAGATGATAATGAAGATATTCAATTAAAATCAAATAATACTTTTCTTCATGATAATGTAGATTAAAAAATTATAAAAGAATATTCTTTATTAAAAATTCATTTATAACTCAACTAAAACATTGTAAGGTTGGTCTTAAAGAACTCTTCAACTGTTTATTTTAACTTGGATTTTGTATGAAGTTTAGCCTAAGAATTAACAGCTTTTTGAATCCTTTTAATTGCTTTTCTAAGTAGATCTTCAGAAGCAGCATAAGATAATCGAATACAATTAGGGGCACCGAAAGCTTCTCCTGTAACAGTAGCAACATTTGCTTCTTCCAACAAAAAAAGAGAGAAGTCAGATGCATTATTAATAACCGTACCCTTTAAAGTTTTACCGAAGAAATAAGATATATCTGGAAATACATAAAATGCTCCATCAGGGATGTTTAATGTAAAACCTTTAATATTACCAAGAAGATCTAGTACAATATCTCTACGAAATTTAAATTCATCAACCATGTATTGTACTTTTTTAACAGGTGCTAAAACAGCAGTGATGGCTGCTCTTTGTGCAATACAATTGGTTCCTGATGTAATCTGACCTTGCATTTTTGTACATGCTTTTGCAATCCACTCTGGTGCGCCAATATATCCAATTCTCCAACCAGTCATGGCAAAAGCTTTTGCCAATCCGTTTACAGTAATAGTTCTATCAAACATATTTTCTATGGACGCAAAACTAAATGAAGGGCTTCCATAATTAATATGTTCATAAATTTCGTCAGAAAGGATATAAATCTGAGGGTGATTTTCTAATACTTTAGCTAAAGCCCTATACTCTTCTTCTTTATATATTGTTCCACTTGGATTATTTGGAGAATTAAAAAATACCATTTTTGTTTTTGGTGTAATGGCGGCTTCTAATTGTTCTGGAGTAATCTTAAAATCAGAATCTATAGAGGATGGGATCTCTACAAAATTAGCCTCACACAATGTTGCGATTGCAGAATAACTAACCCAATAAGGAGCAGGTAACAATACTTCATCTCCTGGATTTAATAATACTTGTGCAACATTGGCAATGGATTGTTTAGCTCCGGTAGAAACGACAATTTGATTAGGTGTATAGTCTAAGTAATTATCTCTTTTAAATTTAGTACAAATAGCTTCTTTTAATTCTATATACCCTTCAACTGGAGTATAAGAATTGTAATCTTGATTAACCGCTTCTATGGCAGCATTTTTTATAAAATCAGGAGTATTAAAATCGGGTTCTCCAAGACTTAAGCTGATAATATCTTTTCCTTTTGCTTTTAATTCTCTTGCTTTTGCAGCCATAGCCAATGTTTGAGAAACTGGCAGGCTATTGATTCTGTTAGATAATGGATACTCCATTTTGAATGTAAAATTATAGATGTTTTTTATGCTATTTCTGGTTTTTTTCCTAAAATACCCAAGTGTTTAAAATGCTCTATAATCGCTTTTCTAGTTGTCTTATATTCATTATAGGGTAAATTAAATTCTTTAGCTGTTTTCTTTACAATTGTAGCCAACTTTTTGTAATGAACATGTGATATATGAGGAAAAATATGATGTTCAACTTGATAATTTAGTCCTCCAGTAAAGAAGTTCACCAGTCTATTGTTAGGGGCGAAGTTAGAGGTTGTAAACAGTTGATGGACTGCCCAAGAATGTTTTAAATTTCCATCTTTATCTGGAATTGGCATTTCAGTTTTTGGAACTATATGAGCCAATTGAAAAACTAAACTTAAAATCATTCCTGCCGTATAGTGCATCACAAAAAACCCGATGAGAACTTTCCACCAGATAATATCTAAAACTAAAAGTGGTAATGCGATCCACATAGTATAATAAACCAATTTAGAAATTATCAATTTTGTCCATTCTAAGGCTGGATTAGGAAATTTACCATAAGATAATTTACGTTTCAAATACCTATGCATTTGTTTAAAATCTGTGGTAATTGCCCAATTAATTGTTAATAACCCATATAAAAAAATAGAGTAGTATTTCTGTAATTGGTGAAACTTAAACCATTTAGAATTCTTTGAAAAACGAATAATTCTCCCAGCATCAATATCTTCATCATGGTCTTTTATATTGGTAAATGTATGATGCAAAACATTGTGTTGAACTTTCCAATTATACACATTTCCTGCAAGAATGTATATACTACTCCCCATTAATTTATTCACCCATTTTTTACTCGAAAAAGATTCATGATTACTATCATGCATTACATTCATTCCAACACCAGCCATTCCAACACCAGTAATTGCAGTTAAAATAAACATTAACCATTGAGGCATATCTACAGTTAAAATTAAAATAAATGGAACGAGGAAAACAGAAAACATAATAATGGCTTTGAAATATAGTTTCCAGTTCCCTGTACGTTTAATCTTATTTTCTTTGAAATAGTGATTTACTCTTTTGTTCAAGGTTCTAAAAAACGTTGCTTTATCTTTCCTGGAAAAATGTATTGTTTTCATCTGTGTTGAGTAATGTAAAAAACAAAAATAAGGTTTTAAGTCTTTGATATGAATAGTAACGATTTTTTTTTCTTCTAATTGTTGCAATGATTAGTTACTTTTGTCTTTTAATGTAATGATGGATTTACTTCTCAAATATTTTCCTAATCTTAGTGAACTTCAAATCATACAATTTTCTAAGTTACAGAATTTATATGAAGATTGGAATTTGAAAATTAATGTTGTTTCTAGAAAAGATATTGATGAGTTGTAT
>CATISV010000203.1 GCA_949541125.1 Flavobacterium sp. SCGC AAA160-P02 | reverse complement strand
TTAAAAGTTTGGATTAAATCATCAACTGACAATCTCCATAACGTTTCTGTCCAAGGTCCCAAGAGTAGAGAAATTTTAAAAAAGATTGTTTGGACTCCGCCTCATCAAACTACTTTAGAAGATTTAGAATGGTTTAGATTTACTGTCGGTCGTCTTCACACACTTGATGGAACTCCAATCATGGTATCAAGAACTGGTTACACTGGTGAATTAGGTTATGAAATTTTTTGTCATCCAAGCAAGGCTTCAGAAATTTGGGATGCTGTAATGGAGGCGGGTAAAGAGTTTGAAATTGCTCCAATGGGCCTTGACGCTTTAGATTTAGTGAGAATTGAAGCAGGATTGATTTTTGCTAATTATGAATTTGATGATCAGACAGATCCTTTCGAGGCAGGAATTGGATTTACAGTTCCTTTAAAATCAAAAGAAGACGACTTTATTGGAAAAGATAATTTAATTGAAAGAAAAGCCAATCCCCAAAGAAAACTAGTTGGGCTTGAAATTGAAGGAAATGAAATTTGTGGTCATGGCGATTGCGTTCACCCTTCAGGCAATGGCCGCGAGCAAATAGGTATTATTACAAGTGGGATGAAATCACCCGTTCTTAATAAAAATATAGCTCTTTGTAAAATGAATATAAATTATTGTGAATTAGATACAGAAGTAGAAATAGGAAAACTCGATGGTCATCAGAAACGCATCAAAGCAAAAGTAGTACCTTTTCCGTTTTACGATCCAACTAAATTAAGAGTTAGAGCTTAAATTTAATCAAGTGACTAAAAAAAAGGAATTTGTAGGAAAAGAAGCCACTTTCGTTAGTAAGTCAACAACATTACCAGTTGGTATGAAAAGATTTGATAAAGGGCCGTACTTTGATTTTTATCATAAGGAAGACAATCTATATGGTGTTTATGCTGAACGTTTTTATCCAATTTCGCTAGGCAATGATACGGAGGAAATGTACTGGAATCTGAGAAGAAAAGCAGTCATGTACGATACTCCAGAAAAGCCTATTCAAATTGAAGGTCCTCAAGCGGGAGAGTTTTTAGACAAAGTTTTCAGTAGAAAAATTTCTACAATGAATGTGGGAAGGGGAAGATATGCCATAGCATGTTATGAAGATGGTGGAATTTTTATAGATGGCGTTTTTTTTCGATTAGATGAAAATAAGTTTTGGTATGTACAACCTGATGGGCCACTAGAGACTTGGCTTAAAGCTCACCAAGCAAATTATAATGTAAAAATTTCAGATCCCTCATCAAGGTCTATTCAAATACAAGGACCTAAATCACAAGAAATATTATTAAAACTTACAAATGGATCCTTGGATGAAAATTTCAAATATTACCACTCTGGATTTTTTGATATAGCGGGGCAAAAAGTTTATATTTCTCGCACAGGCTGGACAGCAGAACTTGGTTATGAAATTTATAGCTTAGGTAGAGATACCAATTATAAAAAACTTTGGAATACCATTCTTGAAGTAGGAGGACCTCTGGGACTTCATTTTGACGGAATTTTATCAATGGAAATGAGAAGAATAGAGGGAGGTATATTAGACAGCAATACTGATTTTGACTCTTCTATGAATCCATTTGAAGCTGGACTAGACAAATTAGTTGATTTAACAAAAGATGATTTTATTGGAAAAAAAGCATTAGTGGAACTAAGTAAAAAATCAGGAAAAAGATTATTTGGTATAATTTCTGAAAAAGCTTTTAAATATAAATCTAATGTTTATTTATCTAATGATGAAGTTATTGGATATCTTCCTGCATCAACTTGGTCCCCAACTCTAAAAAAATATATTGGTTATGTAAGATTTAACTATTCAGGTAAGTGGACTGATTTTAAAGTAAGAGCAGAAAGTTTAGATGATAATTTTATAGATTGTGAAGTAGTGGAATTACCATTCTACGATAAAGATAAACTTATTCCGAGAGGTAAGGATACTACAATTCCTTAAAATAAATTTAGCTTAGAGTATTTTGTAAATATGGATTTTGTTTCCATCGAGGTCTTTTATATAAGCCCCATAATAATTAGGAGTATGATCTCTTAATCCGGGCGC
>CATISV010000202.1 GCA_949541125.1 Flavobacterium sp. SCGC AAA160-P02 | reverse complement strand
GGAAAAACTCTTTGCGCAGCCATATAGGTGAGTGCTACGATACTTCCCCATTCGCTCATGGCTTGTTTGTTATACAATACATTCATTACTTTATGAAATGAAACTGCAGAAACATCCCAACCTTTGGTGGTAAAATCATATTTAGGGTCTGTATAATGTTTTCCTTTTCTAACGTTCACAGACATTCCTATAGAATGCAATACAAAATCAATTTGACCTCCTAAAATCTCCATAGACTTGTCAACTAAATTTTCTAGGTCTTCCATTGAGGTTGCATCGGCAGGAATAATTTCAGATCCTGTTTTTGCTGCCAATTCGTTGATAGTACCCATTCTCATGGCAATTGGTGCATTCGTCAATACAAATTCTGCTCCTTCTTCGTGAGCTCTTTCAGCTGTTTTCCAAGCTATGGAATTTTCATCCAATGCTCCAAAAATAATTCCCTTTTTTCCTTTTAATAAATTATAAGACATCTCTTAATTTTTACTTTATTTTCTGTGGCAAATATACTTTTAAATTTTTAGTTTGAGGATTTTTATATATTGGTACAAAAAAAATTAATTCAATAATTCTCTAGCGTGGGTTATGGCAGTATCGGAAATTTCTTTTCCGCTTAACATTTCGGCAATTTCCACAATTCTTTCGTCTGGTGAGAGTTGTTTTAAATGAGTTGTAGTACTGTTATTTTCATCTTCTTTATATACTTTGTAGTGTTGATTTCCTTTGGCAGCAATCTGAGGTAAATGGGTTATGGTAATGACTTGCATTTGCTGACTCATTTGATACATGATCTGTGCCATCTTATTGGATATTTCTCCAGATACTCCACTATCAATCTCGTCAAAAATAATGGTTGGTAACTGACTATTTTCTGATAGTACTTTTTTAATCGCTAGCATAATACGAGATAATTCACCTCCAGAGGCTACTTTTTTTAATTCTCCTAATTGCCCTCCTTTGTTAGCAGAGAATAAAAATTCTAAGGTATCTTTTCCATTATTAAAATAATGATCTGATAGGGTATTGTTGATTGAAAAACGAGCTTGAGGCATTCCTAAATTGTCTAATATACCTTCTAATTTTTTTGATAAACTTGGAATACTATTTTTTCTGACTTCAGAAATTTTTATGGCTATATCATCTAATTTTTTAGCAATTTCTTTGAGCTTTTGTTCCTGTTCTTGAATCTGTTGTTCTGCATTTTCTACCACCCCTACTTTTTTGGAGATTTCCTCCTGAATAAGTAGTAATTCTCTGATAGAATTCACATAATGTTTTTTTTGTAAAGTATAAATTAATTGCAACCGATCATTTAATTGCTCGGCTTCTGATGGATTAAAATCAACATGCTCATAAGCTGTTTCTAGTTCTCCAATAATATCAACTAATTCGATTTTTACACTAGATATTCTCTCAGATAATTCTTGATACTCTTTAGAATAGGATGCAATTTTAGTTAATTTATGTTCTAATGAATATAAGAGGTTATCAATACCTATATTCTCATCAGTTGCTATTTGAAGGGATTCAGATAAGTTTAATTTAATTTCTTCTACATTATTTATTTTCTCTAATTTCTCCTCCAATACCTCCTGCTCATCTTCTACAAGATTGGCTTCAAGTAATTCATTGTATAAATGAACATTATAATCGTATTGTTGGTTGGCTTCTCGTTGGGCTTTTTGAAGCTCTTCTAATGATTTTTTTGCTTGATTGTAATGCTCTAAACCTCTTTGGTATGAAGCCAATCTAAGTTCATTATTGGCAATCGCATCTAACAGTTGAAATTGAAATTGCTGATCTGATAATTGCAAGGTTTGATGTTGAGAATGAATGTCTATTAATTTTAATCTCAAAGCATTCAAAACCGATAAGATTACCGGGGTATCATTAACAAAGGCTCTAGATTTTCCTGAGGGAAGAATTTCTCTTCTGATGATGGTATGAGACTCATAATCTATATCTTCGGCATCAAAGAAGTCTTGGAGTTTGTATTTATCAATGGATATGACTGCTTCCACAACACATTTTCTAGTGGTATCTTTCAAGGTAGATGAATCCGCTCTATTTCCTAAAACTAGACCTAAGGCTCCTAACAAAATAGACTTCCCCGCTCCGGTTTCTCCAGTAATAATGGAGAGTCCTGAAGAAAAATCAATGTGTAATTCATTGATTAACGCATAATTTTTAATGGTAATAGATGTTAGCAATTGAAGGAATATTTAAACAATTAATGAAACCAATTTTATCATAATTTTTGATTAAAAAAATATTTTAATCATTCATTCGCTGGATAATAAATCTCTTTACTATGAAGATTAGACTTGATTTCTTTTTTGGTATAATATAAATTAAAAAATTGGTCATTTGCCCAATCTTCATATAAATTTTTATAAAAAATACTGTTTGGATCCCCAGATTGACCTGGTGAGTTAGTTGCCCTTGAATTATCCCAGTCTTTCGTGTCAATAATTACCCGAAAACTTGCTCCTTTAGACTGATTTAAATTAGAACCTGTAGTACCAGGCGTGTACGCATTTCCTCCCCTGGGATAGGTTTTAAAGCTAATTAAATTGTATATAGAGTCATTGACAACATTCTCCAGTGGGTGTTTTATCTTTATATGTTTGTAATTAGCCTGTCCATATAGCCAATCACTCACATCATCGCCAAACTTAGATTCTAGTTCTTTATTTGAGGAGATAAAAGTACTTTTTAAAAATTCCTTGCGTTCCTTATCACTTAACTTAGTTAGTCTCTCTATTATTTTAAATAATTGAACTGTTAACAATCCTTTGACTTGCTCAGGGACAAATTTCTGATTAAACTCTCTAATAATGGCTCGTTCCCAATTCACGTAGATTGCAGCCTCAACAGAATTTTTTGTGAGTTTGTTATCCCAGTTCATAAGCCTCTCAAAGTAGGGTTTCATTGTTAGATCTAATGCTACCTCAGACAACATTTCTATCAATATTTCAGAAGGCAATGAATGATAATCTAACTGTAGATTCATCATATCTTGCATCGTAAATTTATCTACGGATGTATCGGAAAGCACATTGTTTACCCTGTCTCCTCTATATGGATCTGACCAAGAAAAACCAATAGCATTCCAATGCTTATAAGATGCTGGTGTTACATTCTGGTTGGCTGTTGCAATGAATTTCTTTGAAGGATTGTAATCATTTGGCTTTTCCATGATGGGTAGGTATCCATTCCACTCATAGTTTCCGTCACCCATGACAGGGACCAAACCACTATGGTTATTTCTAATGGGAGCAATTCCAACTGCTTGCCATCCTATATTTCCTTCTTTGTCTGCCCAAACCATGTTTTCTCCTGGAATATTACTGTAATTACAGGCATCTCTAAATTCTTCCCATGATTGAGATTGATTCATTCGTAACGATGCCAAATAAGGAGATCCTCCAACTTCCAACCAACCACATCTAACGGCATAGGCTCTATTTCTCTTTTGATCAATAAAAGTTACAGGACCATGAATGGTGTATTGTAAAACGATGTCATGATTTTCTTCCCCTTTTACGGGAATGGATTCTCTGATTTCTTTAAAATTTAACCACTTTCCATCATGCCAATATTGATTTGAATCTTTAGGATTGATTTCATACACATACAAATCTTCTGCATCGGTTCTAAAAACAGTTAGCCCCCAAGCTCCAAATCCATTATGTCCAATTGAAATTCCTGGAATTTCTGGTTCTCCCCCACCTATTACATTCCAACCTGGTGCCACCAAATGAGTTAGGTATCTTAATGATGGAGCTACAATACTTCTGTGCGGATCACTTGCCAAAATCGGGGATCCATTGAATGATTTTTCTCCTGAAATCGCCCAATTATTACTTCCTGTACTAAACGCATCTTCAATATCCTCTATCTTTTCAACAACTGCAATTGCTTGCTCTTCTTTTTTTCGATACTTCTCTTGTATATACTCATTTTTAAATTTCACAGGAGTTCTGTAAGCGTTATACAAACCTAAAATATCTTGATCTAAATCTTCTTTTTTAATTTTTTTATCGAGCTTTAAAGACGGATCTTTAGGATGGAGCCAGAGCAACTCTTTTACTTTGTCTTCACCAATTCTGGAGACTGCTCTCCCTATATTTAATTCTTCGCCAATATTTCCTAAAAGCCCCTGATGCCTGGATATGACGTCCTCTGGTGACCAAAATTCTGGTTGTATGTCTAGTAAGGTAAATTCGATGGGTAGTTTTTCTGGTTGGTTTTTTACTTCCTCAATGTATGCATTAATTCCCTCAGTATATGCACTAATAATTTCAAACCCATCTTCATGATAATGATTCAATTCATCAGCTAGATTGCCCCTAAATTTAAACAGTCTTGTCCCTATATCTCTTTTCAATTCACTTTTACCAAAAATTTCAGAGACGGTTCCTGTAGCCTGTCTTCTCCATATTTCAAATTGAAAAAGCCTATCTTTTGCAGCGAGATAACCTTGCATAAAAAAAAGATCTTTTTGATTACTTGCATAGATATGATTGATTCCATACTTGTCCCTCAATACTTCAACCTCATCGTCTAACTTGAGTTGTTTTTTTGAGGTACAAGAAGACATCAATATCAAAAAAATGAGTATTGGAAGTAGGTTAATTTGTTTAATTCTAATGCTGTAAAATTCTATTAAACAATAAATATAATTTTTATGATTCATCAGCTGCTGTAATTTTTTAAAAGATGGATTCAAATATAGTAAATAATTGATATGAATAAATTATAATTTCTTGAGCGCATTACAAAAGGGTATTCGCAGGAATATGTTTCGAAACAATTGCAACTTAGCCAGTATGCCTATCACAAAATAGAAAATGGGAAAACAAAGCTTCAACTAGAATGCCTATTGCAACTATGTGAAATTTTAGATATTGATATACAGGTATTGCTAGCAGATTAATTAATTTTTCTCCACTTAGAACTATTATTAGGTGAGATTTTTTGAAGCACAACAAGTAAGCGCTGTTTGCTTGTAGTATTAAGACCGTCTGAATATAGATTTACAATTTCATCTGATTTGGCATCAAAAAACAATCTCAACAAAGGATTACCAATAACCTTATTAAAAAGTCTATCTAGAGAAATTATTGCATTTTCTACATTTTGTTTTGCTCTTCCTTCATTGCTTGTCATTTCATCAAAACCTTTTCTGTGATAATTATACCAAGCTGCTCTAAACCTTTTTAAGTTTGGAGATAATAAATTATCTATTAATTGAAATCTATTCTGAACTCCTACCTGATTAGACCAGGCGGATAAACCACTTTGCTGAGCCTGAAACATGGCATTTTCTGCTTGTCTAAAATAGGTTTCACCTCCATATAAAGCAAAAGTATCTGCATCAGCTCCTAAGATTATATATACATAAAAGGCAATCATTGAAACCAGGTTAGAATCGAACGTTGTTGGATTATAAATAAACTGATCAAATTCATTATATCTAAAATTAAAATCGTTATCTCTGATATTTAAGATTGGTGATTCATAGGATGTCCCATAAATGGGTCTAGTAGACTGAATTTGTATAGAACCTTCAAAAGAATTATTATCTCTTTTAGTCATAATGATATTTATCGCACAATTAATCCGCTCTTGTGGTTTAACGGTTTTAGTTGTCCACTTTTTTTGATTGATAAACTCTGAAATTGATTTCTCTAGAGTTTCAAAAACCTGTCTATTGGATCCTGGAATTTGATCATAATTAATGATAACCTGACAATTTAATTCTTGCGACTGTAGGGTCAACGAAAAGAACAAAACAAAAAGGAGAAGTAGGTTACGCATCTATTCTTTTTAATATTTCATCAATAATATCTGAAGCAACTTCCGATTTTGATTTTAATTCAAAAGCAACTGTATGCTTCATTTTGTCTATAAAGGTAATCTTATTTGTATCTGATGCAAATCCTGCTCCTTTATCCTTTAATGAATTTAAAACAATCGCATCTATATTTTTTCTTTCTAGTTTAGCGATGGCATTTGCCAATTCGTTATTCGTCTCCAGCGCAAACCCTACAACAAATTGATGTTTCTTGATTGCTCCCAAAGAAGCTAAAATATCTTTGGTTGGTTCTAAGACTATCTCTAACGAAACATCCTTCTTTTTTATTTTCTCTGTAGCGCTATTTTTGGGTTTGTAGTCTGAAACAGCAGCAGAAAGTATCGCAATATCTACCTCAGCAAATACTTGATGACAAGCCTCATACATTTCTTCTGCACTGACAACATTCATTCTATGAATTGATGATTGAGTTATTTTCTCATGACTTGGACCAGTAATTAAATAAACTTCTGCCCCTAGATTTGCAGCCACATTGGCGATTTCAAAACCCATTTTTCCTGTAGAATGATTTCCAATAAAACGAACAGGGTCTACCGCTTCGTAGGTTGGGCCGGCAGTAACCATTACTTTTTTTCCTTGAAGAGGGAGGCCAGAAAGAATATCCTTTTCTAGATAAGAAACAATATCTTCTGGTTCGGCCATTCTTCCTTCACCAAACAATCCACTTGCCAATTCACCACTGGT